>DAOSWV010000005.1 GCA_035380125.1 Oscillospiraceae bacterium | reverse complement strand
CGAAACCGATCGTATTGGAGGGTGATGGTGCCCAAAAGCGTGTTGCCGCCGGAGATATCGGTGAGCTCATCGCCATCGAGACAACGGAGCACGTTTCCTACCACCACATGGCCGTGGGTTTTGTCCGTGGAAAGTGGCGCAACAGCGCTCAAGCGGGACACAATTCTATGCTGTTGGCTAAGTGCTGTCATGACTTGGATTTAATTATGTGGATGATGAGCGGCAGCATTCCTGTGGCGGTATCAAGCTTCGGTTCCAACTTCCAGTTCAAACCCGAAAAAGCCCCTGCCGGAGCAGGCACCCGCTGCCTTGTCGACTGCCCGCCGGAAGTGGAAAAAGAATGCCTTTATTCCGCGCGCAAGCATTATCTCGACCATCCCGACCGCTGGTCATTTTATGTTTGGGACAATCTTGAACACCTTGATAATCCCACGCTTTCCGATAAAGAGGCAACATTGAAAAATGACAGCGATTACGGAAAGTGCGTCTACCGCTGCGACAACGAGACGGTGGATCACCAGACGATCATCATCCGTTTTCAAAACGGCGCTACGGCATCTCACAACATGATCGGCGGCTCGTCAAAACCGCAGCGTTCCCTTCACCTGATCGGCACAAAAGGGGAAATCTGGGGAATCGCCGACGAAGCTCGTTTTGTCGTACGGAAAATTGACACCAGACCCGGATGCGAATATTCGGAAGAAATCGTTGATCTGAACATAGACGGCGACACTTCCGGCGTCACCGGCGGTCACGGCGGAGGTGACCAGCGTCTTGTCGCAGATTTTATTGAATACATACAGGGCGGAAAGCCCTCCATATCCTGCACCAGCATCACCGATTCGGTTTATGGCCATCTGGCTGTTTTCCGAGCAGACGACTCCATGAATTCCGGATGTACGATGGATATTCCCGTAGTCGATATTCATTAAAATTATACAATTAAAACAACGCCGCACCCGAACAGGTGCGGCGCTTGCTTGTTGAATCATTGGTTTTCGTTCTGAATGAAACGCAGTTGAGAGAAGTGATGATTAACCGTTGCTTCCGGCAATTGCCGCGTTCAACATCAACCGGTATTCCGGCGCAAGCAGTTTTAAATCTTCGGCGATTTTGTTTGAAAGTTTGTCGCTGTAAAGTAATTCAAAATCCGTGCTGTCGCAGATGAAGCAGATGTCTTTTAAGTCCAGCCATTTGCGCATTTCTTCTGATTGATGAGGATAATGTGTCCTTTTATAAAGATCTCCAGCAAGCGTGAAAATCTTCTGCTTGTTATAAGCGGTTTTGGCTTTATGAAAAACGGGATCATTGTTCAGTGCAAATTGTCTGATATTGTTCATCGTTGCGGTGTCGGCACAGTAAAAACCGCAGCCGTATCGAAACCCACGGGGTGAAAGCTCGAAAAAGAACCCCGGAAGTCCCCGAAAGAGCTTTTTGTCACGGATGAAAAGGCACCATGCCACGTCGCGGAAAATTGTCTTGTCCCTGGAAAAACGTGTGTCCCGATAGATACGAGAGATGGTGCGATTGATTTTGGGTTCGCAGTCGAACATCGGATCAATCTCGAGCATTGTGGGCGCAAGTTCGATAACAAAATCCGCAAGCGGCTGCACCACAAGGCGTTTATAATCCTCTTTATGGTCAGAAAACCAGTTACGGCTGTTTTCAATCTTATTAATCATCAAAAAATGTAATGTTTCTTCGCTGAATTTCATTTTTAGCCTCCGTTATTTTGTTACGCTGAGGTAAATACGGTCTTGTAAATCGGCAGGGAGTATGTTAAGCAGTTTAAGCTTTAGGCTGTTTTTAATATGATATATTGCTTTCGGATGCTTAGTGTCAAGGATTTTTACGAGTAGTTTTGCAAATTGCTTCGGATCGTTGGTTTTTTGGAGTTCATCCGTCATCAACTTTTTAAATATCATCAAAGGACGTTGAAAGTACATGGTTTGGCTCAGTAACCTATCATAATCAGAAGCGGCATTTTTGAGCATATTGGTTTTAAACGAACCCGCTTGAATTTTTATTATTTTTAGTCCGAGATAATTGCATTCTTTCCGTAAAACATCGGCATAAACGTCCACAGCGTGTTTCGGAATACTGTAATATCCGGTAAACGGAGGCGGAGAAAGCGCTGCCAACTCGCTGCTCATGATAATGAATTTCCCCTTTGGAGACAGAATCGGGAAAAATGTTTTAAAGATACGGTATGAACCCCAAAAATTAATTTCGAAGATATTTCGAAAATCGGTTTCACCACCCTCGATTATGGAATCCATCTTAAACACCCCGGCGAGATTGATGACGGCATCGAGGCAACTGATATGCTTTTCGACTTCCGCTTTACAGTGTCCAATACTTGCAGAATCCGTCAGATCCGTATAGATATAGACCAGTTGATCACTCTGAGATTTCGGGGGTGTCAGATCACAGACAAATACGGTATCACCGCGATCAGCCAGCGCTTTACATACTGCCGCGCCCAAACCACCGCTTCCTCCTGTTACGAGAATGTTCATCCTTTTCCCTCCCGGTCATAAATTATATCACTTTGGGCTTTTTACAGCAATAGCGGCATAAGATTCAAAGAGGTGATTTAATATGAAAATCATAAAGATTTTGATTGCCGTATTGTTTTCGTTATTGTTGACTGCATACGCAGCGTTCTGGGTCGGCGCGGATGCGATGCCGGAAAATGAGATTCCCGATGATGTCATTATTACGGCAGCAAGACCCGACGCAGTACTCGATGCGGACGCGGTGAAAACGCCGTATGCGATTTTAATTGAACAGACTACCGGGACAGTTATCTTCGAAAAGAATGCTGATGAGCGGATAGCACCGGCTTCAGTAACCAAGATCATGTCGATGCTGTTGATTATGGAAGCGCTTGAACGCGGTGAAATACAACTCGAGGATCAAGTTGCCTGCAGTGAACACGCCTCAAGCATGGGCGGCTCACAAATTTGGTTGGAAGTCGGCGAAGTGATGTCGGTGAACGATCTTTTAAAGGCAGTGGCAGTGGGCAGCGCAAATGACGCAACGGTGGCACTGGCGGAATTTCTTGCGGGTTCCGAAGATGCATTTGTGCGCATGATGAACGAGCGCGCATCGGAACTAGGCATGACGAACACCAATTATATGAACGCCAGCGGTCTCGATGAGGACGATCATTATACTTCCGCGCGGGATACGGCGATTGCGGCGTCCGAATTGATTCAACACACGTTGATAATCAATTATTCAACCATATGGATGGATACGCTTCGCGATGGAGCGACAGAGTTAGTCAACACCAATAAACTGGTGCGGTTTTATAAGGGCATCACAGGACTTAAGACAGGAACAACCGATAAAGCGGGCAGCTGTCTGACGGCGACCGCAGAGCGAGACGGTCTGAAGTTGGTAGCATCGGTATTCGGTTCAACCACCAGTGACGAACGATTTTCGGCAGCCAGGACACTGCTTGATTTCGGATATGCCAATTATGTCATATTGACCCCCGAAGCACCGTCTGAGGAGATTATTTTGTCTGTCAAACGAGGCACCTTATCGAAGGTTGAGATATACGCCGGTGAAATCCCGAATATCCTTCTCAAAAAGGGAAGTGATAAAAATTTGATTTATATAACTGAAATTCCCGAGCAGTTAACGGCACCGATTGCACAGGGAGAAGCCGTGGGAAGAGTTGTAATTACCACACAAAGCGGTGAACAGGTGGGGGAATATCCGCTCGTGGCAAAGCAATCGGTAGACCGTTTAACATTCTGGAAAGCGTTTGTGATGCTCCTGAAAAATTACACTTCAATGGGTTCATAAAAACACGTTTCATACTTGTAATCCTCACAGTATTGTGGTATCATATAGAAAACTGACGAGGGTGGTTTTTAGATGTCAATAAAACTGGATGAACGGTTTTTATCAAGATATATTAATACAAAGGAATATACCGATATCGCTGCACAAATTGAAACCGCGCAGAATCTTCTGATGTCCAAAAATGGTCCCGGCAACGATTTTCTCGGTTGGCTGGATCTGCCCGAGAATTACGATAAAGCAGAATTCGAACGCATCAAGGCGGCGGCAAAACGCATTCGCGCAATGTCCGGCGTCCTGATTGTCATCGGCATCGGCGGATCCTATCTCGGTGCGAGGGCTGCCATTGAGCTTCTTCGCGGCAGCCAATATAACCTGTTCACACAGGACATGCCGCAGATCTTTTTTGCCGGCTGCAACATCAGTTCCGACTATTTAAATCAACTTTTAAATTATTGTCAAGACCGCGAAGTCTGTGTGAACGTCGTTTCAAAATCCGGTACGACGACCGAACCTGCCATCGCATTCCGTGCTTTTTCCGATCTAATGAAGAAAAAATACGGAGCAAACGCAAAAGAACGTATTTTTGTCACCACAGACAAATCACGCGGCACTCTAAAGGCGCTTGCCGATAAAGAGGGTTACGAGACCTTTGTCATCGCCGACGATATCGGCGGTCGATATTCGGTTCTGACAGCGCCGGGTTTGCTCCCGATGGCGGTCGCCGGGATTGATATCGACGCGGTCATGCGCGGTGCTTTAAACGCAAAAAAAGAGCTTTGCGATTCCGATATTGAGACGAATGCATGCCTCAAATATTCTGCAATTCGCAACATTCTTTATCGCAAGGGATTTTCCACCGAAATTTTGGTCGGCTTTGAACCCGACTTTACGATGATGGGTGAGTGGTTTAAACAGCTGTACGGCGAGAGCGAAGGCAAGGATAACAAAGGTATTTTCCCCGCCAGCGCGACTTTTTCCACAGACCTGCACTCTTTGGGACAATATATCCAACAGGGCCGCAGAAATCTCTTCGAAACAGTCGTTTGGTTCAAGCAGCCGAAATCCGAGTATATCATCGGATATAGTGAAGGCGACGCCGATGGCTTGAATTATTTAGAGGGAAAGGGGGTTTCATTCGTCAACAATATGGCCATGGAGGGAACGCTTTCCGCCCATAATGACGGCGGCGTACCCTGCGTGTTGCTCGAATGTGATCGAATCGATGCATATAATTTCGGTTATATGGTCTATTTCTTCGAAAAAGCCTGTGCAATATCAGGTTATCTGCTCGGAGTCAATCCGTTCGATCAACCGGGCGTAGAATTTTATAAGAAAAATATGTTTAAGCTGTTAGGCAAACCCACAAAATAAATTCAGGAGGTAGCGTCAATGTTGAAACTGATCGTCGGAAAAAAGGGTTCGGGCAAAACCAAACTTCTAATCGAGGGCGTGAACAGTGCCGCGAAAGAGAGCAAAGGAAACGTCGTGTGCATCGAGAAAGGCATGAAGCTTCGTTATGACCTCTCGCTCCAGGTGAAACTGATCGATATCGATGAATACGGAATCGAAGGATTCGGCGAACTTTACGGATTTCTTGCAGGCTTGACGGCCGGTAATTATGACATCACCGATATTTATGTAGACGGACTTTTCAAAATGTGTCCCAGAGACTATAACGCGATGAATGAGTTTTTTGAAAAAGTCGCAAAACTTGCCATACCGCATAATGTAAAGTTGATTTTCACGGTTTCTGCGGATGTTCAAGATCTTCCCGAGAACGTTAAAAAGTATATCTAAATCAGAATTTAACAAAATGGCGGCCGGAAAATCCGACCGCCGTTTTGTTTTATATTGAGATATTATTTCTTCCTTAAAAATTCGACTGAAGCAAGTCCGGCGGAAGCGCCTTTTGAAACCGCAATCGATACTTGCAGCAAACCACCGGTACAGTCTCCTGCAGCAAACAATCCGGGCAAATTGGTCCTTCCGCTTTCGTCGGTTACAATGTATGCGCCTTTGGTGACCGCACCGAGTTTTTTGGCAAAATCGGTCGCACCGGCTACGCCGATGGCGACAAACAAGCCGGAGAGGGGCAGGGTGTTTCCGTTTTCAAATACGACTTCTCCGAGACGTTCATCACCTTTAATTGAGGTAATTTTATCGATGACGACGGTGAATTCGGAAAAGTCTGCAGAAGGTTGTTCACCGTTTGTCAAAATCGTCACACTGGTTGCAATATTTTTGAGTTCTTCAGCTTCTGCGCGGGCATAATCGCCGCTGCCGAGTACCGCTACGCTTTTACCCCGATAGAAAAATCCGTCGCAGACTGCGCAGTAACTGACGCCTTTTCCTTCAAAATCGGTGAAGTTTTCGATTTTCGGAACAGTTCTCTTTGAACCGGTCGCAATCAGAAGCGCTCTCGATTCATATTCATTGGTCTTTCCTTTGACTTGATAGGTGCCCATGTACCCGATGCCGACAACTTCGTCCTCAACCACTTCAATACCGAGGGTGCGTGCTTGTTCGATACCGTCCTGATAGAGTTTTGTCCCGTTGATTGAGCCGGGGAACCCGTAGTAATTGTCAATCTTTTCGGCTTTCCAAAGCGATCCTTTGCCGCTGTGAATGACGCCTACCGAGACACCGGCGCGCTTTGCATATAAAGCTGCCGAAATCCCCGCAGGGCCTCCGCCGATGATAACAAGATCAAAATTTTTCATTTAAATAACCTTTCAGCCAGTTTTGCAACCGCCGCTTCGTTCTTCGGATTCGGTGCTTTAGCGACTTTTTTCAATACCCATTGTTCGGTATGAACACTGGTTTCGCCGGGCAGCATTTCGCTCAGTTCCCCGAGGGTTTCCATCTCAATGAATTTATCATTGGTATAGGTCTCGAAAGACATCCCGTGGTCCGGATAATTGCCGTGTTTGTTGTGAGTGAATTTTTTGATAAAAGCGGTGCCGTTGTTAATGTAAGCCGCTCTTCCGGCCGTGTTAGTGATGCCGAATTTAAACGCGCCGTCGGGAGTGCCTTCAACACTGCGCAGGGTGATGTATTCCTTGCCCCAGTGAACGCGTCCGTCCGCCATATTGGTATAGGGCCAGAGTTCCAGTGTGCCGCTGGAGAGAAGTTCCGGTTTTTCTTTCGGCAGCGGGACGATTTCAAGACCGTTCGACGCAAGCACGGAGAGCGCCCAAACCGCGATGCGACGGATGCCACCGCTATGGTTTTCTATAATATTATTGACAGTGACAAGCGGTTTTTTATTGTCAATGACAAGTTCCAGCGTGAATTTCAAACCGAGGGTCGGGAACATATTCGGTTCAAAAGTGAATTTATTTCCTTCTGCGGTCCATTTGACCGGTTCATCACCGGGAACATAGGAATACGGATATTCTTCAGGAGAAGCCCAAATGCGATGACCGCCGTAAATCTGCCAGTACTTGTCCTTCCCGAAGGCGGATTCAAAAATCGGATCGCCTTTTCCTTTTGTGACCTCGCGTGAATCGTCGTTGAACATGACGTTTTGGCCGTCGGCCAGCGCGAGATAAATGACTCTTGGGCCGACATCTGCGGTGACCTTGATATCAACGGTTCCGTTGGTGATCGCAACGACCTTGCCGTAGGTTTTATAGTTTTCGATTTGATAAGTAACAGCCATAAATATCCCTCCGTGTTAATATGTCAATATTATAACGCAAATAGAAGTTTGTTACAAGTAACAAAATCACAAAACCGCCGCCGGTGTTGCACGATATTCGTCAACGATTTTTAAAGGGTCGGGTAAACAGAGCGCATAGACGGAACCGGTTTTTGCTTCATGCTCAAACGCCGCAGAACACCTTGGATCCGCTGCAAATTTTGAACTCTTTGTATAGATCGGAAGCCCTTGATCTGCGGCTGCCTTGATCAGCTCACTTCCGCGTTTGTTAAAAGCCAGCGGACGGATATAGGGTACCGGTGCATTTTGAAGAGAAGCGGTCGTATCCAAATAGGCATTTAAAATAATACGGCGGATTCGCGCATGTGTAAATCTTTTTGACTTTACAGCACCATAAAGTGATTCCAAATCCGAAACCGATTTTGCTGCCGATAAAATTCGATTTTCAAGTCCTTCGGATACGTCTGGGACGGCTCTCAGTTCCTCAGGTGACATCGTGCGCAGCTTGGCGATAATACCGCGTTCAATCCGGACTAAAGAAGCCGGTGCAAGCCCTTCTGAAAGTGCTTTTTCAAGAGAAGAGGCCATTGTTTCAGGAATAAAATGCGAATAATTTTCACCGGATACAATCATTTTTCTGATTTTTGATGCCGACGCAAATTTGTCTTCGGTTTCATGCTCGTCATGTCCCGTACCGATTCGTTTCACGGCGATAAAATTGCAGTTTTCAATTCGTTTTTCCGCTGCGCGTATATATTCGATTGCGAGCGCGTTATTCGCACCCGAGAGAATATCACTGTAAAGTTCTGCGGCTTTTGAAACGGCGGAGGGATAATTCATCCCTTTGGCGATATACTTTTTTATTTTAAAATGAAATTCTTCTTTTGAAAGATATTCGGCGGCGGATTTGAGCAATTTACCGTCACCGCACTCACAGCCGAAACCGATCGTATCAACGCCGAGTTTGGCCATCATTCCGACTGCCGCCTCGGCAAACCGCTGTGCGCTGGCGACAACCCAGGCACTGGGGAGTTCGACGACAAGATCAACGCCGCACTCGACAGCGGCACGGGCGCGAGTCCATTTATCACAGATCGCCGGCTCGCCGCGTTGCACAAAATTACCGCTCATCACGGCGACAATCGTTTCGGCGCCGTTTCGGCGCAGTTCGTTCAGCTGATGGATATGTCCGTTGTGAAGCGGGTTATATTCAGTTGTGACACCGCAGATCATACGAACTCCTTATTGAGAAATTTTCACTTGAAACCAAAGCGGTTTTGTAGTATCATAAAACAGGCGCTCGAAAGAGCATCTTTTTATGATTATAGCATATTTGAAAAAATCAGTACAACACCAGCGGAGGACAATCGGATGAAGATTTTAGTGATCAACGCCGGAAGCTCGTCGATGAAGTTTCAGCTCATCGACATGACAAACGAGTCGGTATTGGCAAAGGGTATCTGCGACCGCGTCGGAATCGACGGGACGTATAAACAGAAAAATGCCGACGGAAAGGTTTATGAGGCGCAGATCTCAATGCCGACGCATACGGATGCGTTCGAAATTCTCGTTAAATCTCTTTCGCAGGGCGAGTGCAGGGTTATCAGCGACGTTTCCGAAATTTCAGCCGTCGGTCACCGGGTCGTACACGGCGGCGAAAAATACAGCCATTCCGTACGGGTCGATGAGACGGTTATCGCAGATATCGAAGCGCTGTCCGAACTCGCGCCGCTTCACAATCCCGGCGCGGTACAGGGCATTCGCGGCTGTCTGAAAGTCTTCGGGGACAAGCTGCCGCAGGTCGTGGTTTTCGATACCGCATTCCACCAGACTATGCCGCCGCAGGCATACCTATATCCGATTCCCTATGAATATTACGAAAAATATAAAATCCGCCGCTACGGTTTTCACGGCACCTCTCACCAGTTCGTCTCCGAACGCTGCGCCGAACTGATGAAAAAAGATATCAAGGATTTAAAAATCGTCACCTGCCATCTCGGCAACGGCTCGTCGATCACGGCGGTATCCGGCGGAAAATCGGTCGACACCACTATGGGTTTGACGCCGCTCGAGGGCGTGATGATGGGCACGAGAAGCGGTTCGATCGATCCTTCCATCGTAACCTTTTTGCAGCGTAAAGAAAATCTTACACCTAATGAAATTGATTATATTCTGAATAAAAAATCGGGAATACTCGGACTCGGCGGCGTCTCAAGCGATGATAGGGACAATCGTGCCGCAACCGAAAAAGGCAACATGCGCACCAAACAAGCCAGGGAAGTTCAGATGCTCAGCGTCAAAAAATTGCTGGCCGCGATGGCGGCGAGCATGGGCGGCATGGATGCGGTGGTCTTCACCGGAGGAATCGGCGAGAATGTCGATTCGTTCCGTGCGGGTGTCTGCGACGGATTGGATTATTTGGGTATCGAACTTGAT
Source organism: Oscillospiraceae bacterium (assembly GCA_035380125.1). Lineage (NCBI taxonomy): Bacteria > Bacillati > Bacillota > Clostridia > Eubacteriales > Oscillospiraceae > Oscillospiraceae bacterium. Next base: position 109,729 of record DAOSWV010000005.1, on the reverse strand, counting down.
TCTGAGAAAAACGAAAAGACCATGTTTGGTGTAGAAGACGAAATTTCCGTAAAAGGCAGCAAAACCCGCGTATATGTCATCCCGACCAACGAGGAATTGGTCATTGCAAGAGATACCATGCGGCTTTCAAAATAAAATCGTTTCAGTCAATTTGGTATTTACAAGAAGCGGGAAATCGTGTAAAATATTTTTTGAAAGAAGAAGGGGGTGTTCGATTGCAGTTACCCAAATACAGAAGAATCATTATTAAGATCAGCGGCGAAGCGCTTGCAGGCAGCCGGACAGGCGGAATCGACCGCGACACGTTGGAAAGAGTCTGCACGAGCGTAAGAAAATGCCATGAACTCGGGGTACAGATCGGAATTGTGGTCGGCGGGGGAAACTTTTGGCGCGGCAGAAGCAGCGAACGTATGGAACGCACGCGCGCTGATCATATCGGTATGATGGCCACGGTCATGAACTCTTTGGCGATGGCCGACGCTTTGGAACAGCTTGGTGTCGAGGTTCGGGTGCAGACCGCACTTGAAATTAAGGCGGTTGCCGAACCCTATATCCGCAACCGTGCAGTCAGGCATCTTGAAAAAAATCGTGTTGTCGTCTTTGGATGCGGAACCGGAAATCCCTTCTTTTCAACGGATACGGCGGCCTCGCTGCGTGCCGCAGAGATCGGCGCAGAAGTTATTTTGAAGGCAACCAATATCGACGGTGTTTATGACAGTGATCCCAAAACAAATCCCAACGCCAAAAAGTATGATATCATTTCGATGTCCGAGGTACTGGGGCAGGAGCTTCATTTTATGGACGCAACCGCTGCGGCCATGTGCAAAGAAAATAAAATCCCGGTTGTCGTTTTCGACATCGGTGATCCCGATAACATTTATAAAGCCGTTATCGGCGAAAATGTGGGCACACAAGTTACTTGCGATTGAACAAACCGGTCAAACAAAACAATACGAAAGGCAGTGTGAGACATGAACGAAAACATTAAACATGCCGAAGAAAAAATGAAAAAGTCCATTTCGGCACTTGAAAGCGAACTGGCAACCATTCGGGCCGGTCGCGCTAATCCGGCGGTACTCGATCATATCACTGTGGATTATTACGGCGTTCCCACCGCTATCAATCAAGTGGCTGCGATCTCGGTTGCCGAAGCAAGAATTCTTGTCATCCAACCATGGGATGCCTCGCTGCTGAAACATGTCGAAAAAGCCATCCAAACTTCCGATATCGGCATCAATCCCAATAATGACGGAAGAGTCATCCGAATCGTCTTCCCGCCGCTCACAGAAGACCGCCGACGTGACCTTACCAAACAGATCTCAAAGAACGCGGAAGAGAGCAAAGTCGCCGTGCGAAATATACGCCGTGATGCGATGGAAAAACTGAAAGCGCAGAAAAAAGCCTCCGAGATTACCGAGGACGACTTTGACGACTGCGAAAAAGAAGTGCAGGATCTCACTGATAAATACTGCAAAGAAATCGACGATATCATTGCAAAAAAAGAGAGAGAGCTCATGGAGCTTTAATAACATTCCCCCCTCCGAAACGAGGGGGACTTGTTTATGGCATGACGGAGTTATGAAAAATATAACGGCTTTCGAAAAACCCCCGGCGCATATTGCAATTATCATGGACGGAAACGGCAGATGGGCTACCGACCGTGCTTTGCCGCGCAGTGCCGGTCATACCGCAGGCAGCCAGAATTTTCGAAAAATCGCCCGTTATGCCGATAAAATCGGAATTAAGCACCTTACGCTTTATGTTTTTTCAACAGAAAATTGGTCTCGGCAAAAACAAGAAGTCGATGCTTTGATGAAATTGTTCGAGTCCTATCTCAAAGAAGCGATCAGTGATTTCGCAAAAGACAATATCATCGTCAATTTTCTCGGAGACCGAACACCATTCAGTGATAAACTGCAAAAGTTGATGGTCGGCGTCGAGGATTTGAATCAAGGTAAAAACGGCATGCGTTTAAACCTCGCAATGAACTACGGCGGCAAAGCTGAGATCATCAATGCAGCTCGGCTGCTTGCGGACGAAGTAAAAAACGGCAAACTGCTCCCCAAAGACATTGATGAGCAAGAATTTGACCGGCATCTTTATACGGCGGGTCAGCCTCCGGTTGATCTGTTGATTCGCACCGGCGGGGATATGCGCATTTCGAATTTTCTGCTTTGGCAGATCGCTTATGCGGAGATTGTCGTCAATAAAAAATATTGGCCTGATTTCACCGAAAAAGACCTCGATGCGGCGATCGAAGAATACGAGAAACGGGATCGGAGATTCGGCGGAATCAAATAAAACAAGGGAACAGGGAACAATGAAGCAGCGGTTTATCACATCCATCATTTTAATCTTGATCATCGGGGCGGCGTTTTTCGCCACGACTTTTGCGGGTTGGGTATTGGGCGCTGTCATGTATCTGCTTGCGATGATCGCGGTTTACGAATCCTTAAAAGTCATGAAACTGCTGCGACTGAAACTGCTGTCGTTGGCGTGTTTTGCCTATCCCACTGTGGTTTCAGCTTTGATTTTTACACAAAACAGCGCGCATATTTCCGATGCCGCCATCGGATACATGGTGATTTTGATGTTTTTAGCAGTCATCTATCGGAGCAGCGATCGTGCAAAATTCTCAGTGGTGGCGATGGCCGGTCTGTTTACCGTCTATATTACGACCGGATTTTCAGCACTCACCCAGCTGCAAAAACAAGATAATCTTCAAGCAGGCGCGGTGCTTGCGGCAGTTATCGTGTTGGGTGCATGGGCCGGTGATGTGGGCGGCTGGTTGTTCGGCATTACAATGGGAAAGCATAAACTTTGTCCGACGATAAGCCCGAAGAAAACGATTGAAGGATTTATCGGCTCGGTTGTATTTTCGGAAATCGCCTTTATCGGCTTGGCTTTTCTCTCAAGATTGGCTGTCCCCGAACAGCCGCTTAATTGGGTGGTATTTGCCTTTATTGCACCGTTTGCGGCGATATTCGGTCTGATGGGAGATCTGACCGCTTCGGTGTTAAAACGCGAGCATAACGTCAAAGATTTCGGCACAATCGTGGTTGGGCACGGGGGAGTTATGGATCGATTCGACGGGGTTTTAATGACATCGATTCTCTTTCTGCTTGCATCCAAATTTGTGAACTTCTTCGGCTGAAAGGAAAAACGGATTTGAAACTGACCATTCTCGGCAGCACCGGCAGCATCGGCACACAAGCACTGGATGTTGCCAAGAAAAAAGGATACGATATTACAGCACTCGCGGCTGATAAAAATGTTGAATTGGCGGAACGGCAGGCAAGGGAATTTCACCCGCAGGTTTTTGCTATGAACAGCGAAAAAGCAGCCGCCGATTTAAAGGTGCGTATTGCCGATACCGATGTCAAAGTTTTCGGCGGAGAAGAGGCTGTCTGTGAAGTTGCCCGGGAATACGGTGATACCGTATTGAACGCCGTTGTGGGCATCGCGGGTCTGCGTCCGACAATGGCTGCAATCGCCAAAGGCCGCCGTCTTGCGCTGGCCAATAAAGAGAGTTTGGTCACCGGCGGAGCGTTAGTAATGCAAAAAATAAACGAAACCGGATGCGAATTGATTCCGGTCGACAGCGAGCACAGTGCCATTTTCCAATGCATCAACGGCAGCAAAAACCGATTAAAAAAAATCATTCTGACGGCTTCGGGCGGCCCTTTTTTCGAAAAGAACAGGGAGGAATTGGCCCATATCACAGCCGGACAGGCCCTGAAACATCCAACCTGGAGCATGGGGAAAAAGATTACCATCGACTGCGCTACCATGATGAACAAGGGGCTTGAAGTTATTGAGGCATATTGGCTGTTCGGTGTGAAAACGGAACAGATTGAAATCGTTATCCACCGAAACAGCATTGTCCATTCGGCGGTGATGTTTGAAGATCATTCCGTCATCGCGCAGTTGGGTCTTCCGGATATGCGCCTGCCGATCCAATATGCGCTGACTTATCCGGAACGGTGTGACTTTGACGGGGAAGCGCTCGATCTGTCCAAGATCGGAACCCTTTCATTTGCACAACCGGATTATAAAACCTTTCCCGCACCGCTTGTCTGCAAAAAAGCGCTTGACCTGGGCGGAACAGCGGCAGCGGTCGCAAACGGTGCAAACGAAGAAGCGGTAGCTATGTTTTTAACGGGTAAAATCGGTTTTTTGCAGATCACCGAACTGGTAAGCGAGGCAGTGGAGCGAATAAAACCCACGCCGATTCATACACTGGAAGAGATTTTCGACGCGGACATTGCGGCAAAAGAATTCGTCCGTGCAGGGGTAGGGCATACGGGAGGATAAATCTTGAATATCGTTTGGCAAATCATCATCGCACTACTGGTGCTTGACCTGCTCATTGTCATTCATGAGCTCGGGCATTATATCGCGGCGCGCCTTTTCAAAATTAAAGTACAGGAATTCGCCATCGGCATGGGGCCGAAAATCCTGAAGATACAGGGGAAGCACAATCTCTTTTCCCTGCGGGCCTTTCCGATCGGCGGTATGGTTGCGATGGAAGGCGAAGATGAAGACAGCACCGATCCCGATGCTTTTTGCAATAAAAAGGCCTGGAAACGCTTCATCGTCATTATCGCAGGCGCGGTAATGAACCTGATTCTCGGTTTGATTTTGACCAGCATTCTGGTTCTCGGGGAAAAAGCGCTTCCGTCCCGTACCGTTGATCAGTTTTTTGATAACGCCGTCAGTGTGACGTCGGGATTGCGAGCGGGTGACGAGCTGCTGAATATCGACGGTACCCACATCTCCATTTATTCCGATGCGGTCTATGCCATCATGCGCAATCAGACGGGAAATGCCACCGTAACGGTACGCCGGAACGGCGAGAAAATTACGCTTGAAAACGTGCGGTTTGAAACCGAGGTTGTGGGAAAAACCACTGTCAGTGTCCGTGATTTTTATTTCACAGTCGAATCTAAGAATTTTGAAAATGTCGTCAGGCACAGTTTTTACGGGACGATTTCTCTTGTCAAGGTGGTCTACCAATCCATCTATGATATCGCGAGGGGCAAGTACAGCGCCTCCGAAGTCAGCGGACCGGTTGGAACGGTGGAGGTCATCGGCGAAGCGGCCTCACAAGGTCTTGATTCATTGATTTATCTGGCGGCATTTATCACGGTCAACTTGGGCGTCTTCAATCTGCTCCCGCTGCCCGCGCTCGACGGAGGTCGTCTGATTTTTATTATTATCGAAATGATCCGCAGAAAACCCGTTCCGAAAAAATACGAGAGCATGATACATTTTATCGGATTTATGCTTTTGATTTTATTGATTATTTTGGTCACATTCAACGACATCAAGTCATTAATTACACGAAATGCATTTATTTTATACGGAAACATGAGGATTTAAAGTTTCATCACGGAATCTGCGAAAGGATAGTCAAAACAATGCGCAGGATTTGCAAAACAATTAAAATCGGAAACATTGCCATCGGCGGAAATGAGAAAATCGCAGTTCAATCGATGCTGAATGCCCGTTATGATGATATCGAGGGGAATATTGCACAGGTCAAGCGTCTTGCGGAAGTCGGCTGTGACATCATTCGCATCGCGGTGCCGAACATGGAAGCAATCAAGACGCTTGCCGCCGTAAAGGAGGCCTGCGCTCTGCCGCTGGTCGCCGACATCCATTTCGATTATAAATTGGCCATCGAATCGGTTGTTGCCGGCGCTGATAAAATCCGCATCAATCCCGGCAACATCGGTTCGGACGAGCGTGTCAAGGCGGTTGCGGATTGCTGCCGGGCCAAAAACATCCCGATCCGCATCGGTGTCAATTCAGGTTCACTCGGCAAAGATATGCTGAGTAAATACGGCGGACCGACCCCGCAGGCGCTCGCACAGAGCGCGCTGTATAACGCCAAACTGCTGGAGCGTTATAATTTCGACAACATCGTGATTTCGGTCAAGTCCTCGGATGCCAAAACGACGGTAGAAGCCAATCGGATTTTATCGCAAAGCTGTCCTTATCCGTTGCATTTGGGCGTAACTGAGGCGGGGACCGAAGAAATGTCTGCATTAAAGTCGGCGGCGGCCATCGGTTCTTTACTGTTGGACGGCATCGGAGACACCATACGCATCTCCATCACCGGAACACTTGAATGCGAGGTGATTGTCGGACAAAATCTGCTGGCTTCTTTGGGGATGTCAAACAGACCGACCGTTATTTCTTGTCCCACCTGCGGTAGAACCAGAGGCCCGGTGGTTGAATTCGCCGAAAAGCTGCAAAATTACTGTGCGGATATTTATCATCCGGTCAAGGTTGCGGTGATGGGCTGCGAAGTCAACGGCCCCGGAGAAGCGAAAAGCGCCGATATCGGGATGGCGTTCGGCAACGACTACGCAATTCTGTTTCAAAACGGAGAGATCGTCAAAAAGGGAAGTCATGACGAAATTTACAACGAAATCATCAAATATCTGGAGGAAATAAAGTTTGAAAAATAGATTTTTCAAATCTGAAGTTTGTTCCTTTGACGCAATGCAAAAGAACCAAACAGCTCAAAAATCGCGAAAGGTTGGACTTAATAATGGCTGCAACGCTGTCTGAATTGTTCTTTGGCGCGATTTCGGATCCGTTGGTCGCTCTGGGTGAAATCAGAGGACTCGAGATCGATAAAAAAGAAAAGTTCATACGGCTGGAGGCCCTGTATTTCGAATTAATTGAGCCGAAAGCGATCGAACACGCACAGGACGAGCTGTGCGGCCTTTATAAATTAAAGTTCGTTAAAATCTACCCCATCTATCCTGCCGAGTTATTGACTACTGAATATCTGAGCGCATTATGTGAAATTCTGCGGGATAAAATGGCCGTCGTTAACGGATTTTTGGATGAATCCAAATACAGTTATGAAGATAAAAAACTGATGATCGAATTGAAATACGGCGGGAAAGAATTGTTGGAAAAATCGGACTTCATCAAAGTATTAACATCTGCCGTACATAAGAGTTTTGGCGTCAATATTGAAGTGGAATTTTCGGGTACGGTAGAGATCGACCGCAACTCGGGCGAATATGCCGATGCAATCAAGGCGCCGGAATTACCGCCGATAATCGTCAAGCCGCAGGAACCGCCGCCACCCTCCGCAGTGCCGATCAATGTGTTAAAACGTCCGGAAGAACAGGCGGTCGAGGAACCGAGCCGTAAAAAAACCGTCTTTCTAGGCAAACGCATCTCAGAGCCCGCCATACCGATCTCCGAGATTTATCAAAAACGTTTGAAAGAAAACGTGGTCATTGAAGGTGACGTTTTCCTGATCGATAAAAAACCGATCAAAGACGGCTCCACGGTCATTTTTAATTTTTATATCACTGACGGAGGTTCATCAATCGGCTGCAAGTTGTTTCTGCGAAACTCCAGACTTGAACTGGAGGACTTGATCAAAGAGGGTCAGACGCTCAAGGTCAGCGGCAACGTGGAATTCGACGACTTTGCACAGCAGGATATTCTGGTACCAAGCAGCATCTGTCTTTCCGAAAAGAAAAAGGTCATGGACAGCGCTGAGAAAAAGCGTGTCGAGCTGCATTTACATACTTCAATGTCTACACTCGATGCAATTACACCTGCAGCAACACTTGTCAAACAAGCGTATGAGTGGGGACATCGGGCGGTTGCCATCACTGATCACGGTGTGGTGCAGGCGTTCCCCGAGGCCATGAACGAATATGAGAGCATTAAAAAATCCAACCCCGATGCCGATTTCAAGGTGATATACGGCATGGAGGCCTATATTGTCAACGATAAAAGCGGCGTCGTGACCGGAAAAACCGACGCGTCTTTTGAGGATGAGTTCGTTGTGTTCGATATCGAAACGACCGGTCTTTCCAGTCAAAATGAACGCATTACCGAAATCGGTGCGGTGAAAATCAAAAAGGGTGTTGTGCTGGAGGAGTTTAACACTTTTGTCAATCCGCAAAAGCCCATCCCGCCAAAAATCGTCGAGATCACCGGTATCAATGATATGATGGTCGCCGACGCACCGCTGGAAGCCGAAGCGATTGAAAAGTTTCTCAACTTTATCGGCGATTGCACCTTGATTGCGCACAATTCCGAATTCGATACGGGTTTTATCTCCGCCGCAGCGAGACGAACCGGGAAAAAATTCGAAAACGCACATATCGACACCATGAAAATGGCACGTCTTGTATTGCCGGAATTACAAAACCATCGTCTTGAAACCGTGGTTTCTCACCTCGGTTTGGACAAGTTCAATCATCACCGTGCCTCTGACGATGCACGCGTCACAGCGATGATCTTCAATAAAATGCTCGATCGTTTTATACAAAACGGCTGCAAATGCCTTACCGATATGGAGGGAGAACTGGTAGGCGGATCGCTGAACAAGCTCCATGCATTTCATTGCATCATCCTTGTCAAAAACGAAGTCGGTCTGCGTAACCTCTATGAGCTGGTTTCGCTTTCAAACCTCGAGTATTACCACTATGTCCCGAGAATTCCGAAAAGCGTATTGACCGAACACAGGGAAGGGCTGATTATCGGCAGCGCATGTGAAGCTGGAGAACTTTACAGAGCTGTGGCGGAAGGAAGAGAAAACTCGATTCTGTATGCCATCGCCTCCTATTATGATTATCTCGAAATACAACCTCTTTGCAATAATGAATTCATGATCCGCAGCGACGATGACCGCAATAAACACGTCAGATCCAATCAGCAGTTGATCGAATTCAATAAAAAGATCATCTATATCGGCAAAAAGCTCAATAAACCGGTCGTCGCCACCTGTGACGTGCATTTCATGAAGCCGGAGGACGGTATTTTCCGCGAGATCATCATGACCGGGAAAAAGATGAAAGACGCAGAATTCCAGGCCCCGTTGTATTTCCGGACGACAAACGAAATGCTGTCGGAGTTTTCATATTTGTCCGATCAGGAAGCCCGTGAGGTCGTCATCGAAAACACCAATAAAATTGCCGATATGGTCGAAATTGTTCGTCCCATTCCAAAGGGCACCTATACGCCTCAGATGGAGGGTGCCGAGCAACAGCTGACTGATATCGTCTATCAAAGTGCAAAAGCGCAGTACGGTGATCCGCTGCCGAAAGTGGTCGAGGATCGTATTGAGCGTGAACTTGAACCGGTAATAAAGCATGGCTTCGCAGTTTTGTACATGATCGCTCAAAAACTCGTTGCCTATTCCAACGAACACGGCTATATGGTCGGTTCAAGAGGTTCGGTCGGATCTACTTTTTTGGCTGCGATGACCGGCATTTCCGAGGTCAACCCGCTGCCCGCACATTACTACTGTAAGTCCTGTAAATACAGCGAATTTATCGATGATGAGGCGATCGTGGGGTTTGACTTGCCGCCGAAAGACTGTCCCAATTGTCATACCCCCATGGAACGGGATGGTATCAATATCCCGTTCGAGACTTTCTTGGGCTTTGCGGGTGATAAGGCCCCCGATATCGACTTGAATTTTTCGGGTGAATTTCAGAGTGAGGCCCATAAATACACCGAGCAGCTGTTCGGGGCCGAAAACGTCTTCAAGGCGGGCACAATCTCCACCGTGGCCGAGAAAACGGCCTATGGCTACGTTTTAAAGTACTGTGAAGAAAAGGGCATCACTCTGCCAAAAGCCGAAATGGAGCGCCTTGCGGCGGGCTGTACGGGTGTCAAACGAACAACCGGCCAGCACCCCGGCGGCATGGTCGTTATTCCGAAAGGTCTGAGTGTCTATCAGTTTACCCCGGTGCAGCATCCCGCCGAGAAAAAAGACAGTGATATCGTCACGACGCACTTCGACTTCCATTCGCTGCACGATACGATTTTAAAACTCGATGAACTGGGTCACGACATCCCAACGATTTTTAAATATCTTCAGGAGCTGACCGGTGTTAAATTCAAGGATGTCCCGATGTCGGATGAAAAGGTTATGCAGCTGTTTGTATCGACCGAACCGCTTGGCGTCACGCCTGCACAGATCAATAACCCCATCGGCACGTTTGCAATCCCCGAAATGGGCACTTCATTTGTGCGCCAGATGTTGGTTGAGACGCAACCGAAGAAATTTTCCGATTTGCTTCAGATCTCAGGGCTTTCGCACGGAACCAACGTCTGGCTCGGCAACGCACAGGATTTGATCAAGAATAAAACCTGTACTATCTCCGAGGTCATCGGAACGCGCGATAATATTATGCTGTATCTGATCAAAAAAGGTATAGAACCCAAAAAGGCCTTTAAAATTACCGAGATCGTTCGAAAAGGCAAGGCGAAAAAGGAACTTTCAAAAGAATTGGTGGATGATATGGTGGCACACGACGTACCCGACTGGTACATCGACTCCTGCTTTAAGATCAAATATATGTTCCCGAAAGCCCATGCGGCTGCTTATGTCACTTCCGCAATTAAACTCGGTTGGTTCAAAGTCTATAAACCGCTGGAATTTTATTCGGTCTATTTCTCGGTGCGCAGCACTGACGTCGATTACGACTGTGCCGTGAACGGGCTTATCTATACCAAAAATAAAATCGCGGAAATCGAAAACAAGGGAAAGTCCGCCACACAAAAAGAGCAGGACAGTTCCGAAATCATGCAGATCATGGTCGAGATGTTTGCGCGCGGTTTCGAGTTCCTGCCGGCCAACCTCTATAAATCCGATGCCCGAAAATTCCTGATCGAAGACGGAAAAATCCGTCTGCCGTTCTCCTCTATCTCCGGTGTCGGGGATAACGCCGCACCGAATATCGCTGCCGCACGGGATAAGGGTTTTGCCACAATTGAGGAGTTTGCAGCCGAAAGCGGCGTCTCCTCTGCCGTCATCAATTCCATGCGCGATTACGGCGTTTTCGGCGATCTCCCCGAGAGCAATCAGTTGACTTTATTTTAACGGAGACAAGAATATGATTGAATTTGTCGGCGACAAAATCATTTTACGGGATTTTATCGAATCGGATATTGAAAAACGGGTTTTCTGGGAGACCGGCGAAACCGAATGGCAGCTCTGGGACGGTCCGTGGGAATATGAAAACAAAACCGAAGAAGAGAAAAAGGCCGAACTGAGCAGGTATGTAGAGACCATGCGAAAATGGGTAAAAAAATTCGCGGATATGTCGGATGATGCCATGCGCAGCGGCTTTCAGATCGCGGAGAAGTGTTCCGGCGAATACATAGGGTGGGTTAATTCCTACCGGATCAATGAGGATTTTAATGCCGCGAAAAACGGAGAGATGACCGCCGTAGGAATTGATATCTCGGCATTGTCAGCGCGCGGGAAAGGATACGCAAAGGCGGCGTTGATTTTGTTTATCCGTTATCTGCTCGAACAGGGCGTCAATGAAATCTATACCCAGACTTGGTCGGGAAATACCCGAATGATCGGGCTCGCGCAAAAACTCGGTTTCGAGGAATGCAAAAGGAAACCAAATTTACGGTTTGTTCGGGGTGAATATTACGATGGGTTGACGTTTCGATTGAATTTTGAAAAGTTCGATTTATTGAATTAAAAAACACAAGAAACAAGCGGCGTGGACAGAAATGTCCACGCCGCTTGTTTCTTACTAACGCATTAAATTGTTTTAACCGAATCGCTGACCGATCCGGACTGATGTTTCAAATCCGTGTACAACATGGCATAGAAACTGAGTAACTGCTGATTTGTGGTCTCCCGGCAGCGGACGATGTCTCCGAGTGCCTTCGCTTTTTCCTGTCCGGCAAGATCACCGGGACTGCCTGGTTCGCCGCTGATACCGTCCAGAATATTACCGAGTTGTGCGATGGCCTGATTCAAATATTCAGTCTGCACGGCGATTTTTTCAATCTGCTCCAGCACATAACGCAAGGTCGGTTTTTCGTCGGGTTTCACATTGGTTTTGGGAATTTCAACGTTTGTATCCGGTGTTTTGATATGATCAGTCATATGTTTATCCTCCAAATTTAACTTTGGCGGACACGCAAGGCAAATCGTATTTTCCGAAATGAAGCGTGCCCTGCCGTTTTTGACGAGACCTTTTGCCCGTTTGGGATAGGTCGCTTCATATTGATTGCCAAGCTCATCGACCACAAACACGTTTTTTTCGATGGGTGTCGCCCCCTTTGCGGTATTTGAGTTGTCATGCAGAAAACCGTTTTTAATGATGGGTGCCGTCCCCGTAACTGCAAAACGATTGTAACACGGGGCAGGAAGAATGTCAAATAATTCAAACAAACAATCATTGACACATCTCCGATAAATATGGATAATAATAAGGAACATAGCGAAAAGGGGAAAGCGAAAATGAAAGACCGCACCATTTTAGAATCCATGGAACTCTGCGGTCAGTGCCATTTGGCATGGCTGGATCCAGAAAAGGAATATATGCCTTTCGGCGGTTGGGAAGCGGCGCACGATACCGGACGCTGGTGGGATGCCATGCTGCGGCTCGAAGACGCATCCGGCTTTAAAATTCCGGAATTTGCGGAAACCGCCATGTTGAAAAACATACAGTTGATGACCGATAATCCCGTCGGGATCCTGTTAAATCCCCCGGGGAGGCCTTGGTTGAAGACAAAATTCAACGGGCATAATTTCCGGGAAACCATTTTGGCTTTGACGGCGCTTGTTCAATTTCGGAATAACGACTGGGCCAAGAAAAAAGCCCTTCAGCTGATACAGTCTGTCGAGGAATTTTTGCCTGACGACACACGGTTGGATATTCTCGGGATTGCTCAAAAAGCAAATCTTCCGTTGGGTTCCGACCCCAATATATTGCCTTCTGACAGCCCATGGTTCAATAACACCGGCAGTACCGGACGGGCGCTCGAGGGCTTTGTCTGGTTTTACGAGATTACCGGTGAAGCATCGGCGCTGCGGCTGGCAGAACGTCTGGCAAAGCTGAATCTGCGGACAATGGTCAATGCAGACGGTTCGCCGAGGGAAGAAATGTTCTCCGTAAAAAACAACGGCCATAATCATTCTTATCTCGGCACACTTCGCGGGTTGGTGCGTTACGGGCGTCTTACAGGGAAAACGGAATATATCAAAGCGGTGGAAGCCACCTATCGCCATACGCTTTGGAAAAACAACGCGACTTATTCGGGATATACCCCGCACGATCTGGGCTATCCGCGTTTTAACAATAAATTTGGCGAACCGCTCGGGGAACACGGCAGCTGCAGCGATATGATGCAGCTTGCTTTGTGGCTTTCCGAAGAAAAAGGCAATTCGGATATGTTGGATGATTTGGAACGCTTGATCCGAGCGCGGGTGTTGCCCGCACAGGTGATCGATCACGACAATCCGAAGCGCAACGGAGCATGGGGCGTTTACGATTATCCTTACGATTTCGGCGTCACGCCCGATGTGTATTCCGCCGTCCTGCATTCGCTTGCCGATGTGTATAAAAACATCGCAAAAAAAGATGGCGATATCGTTACGATACAATTGAATTTCGATATCGATACGCCGTTTGTGAATGTAAAAACCAAAACCGGAGACGTCAGAGAAATTACGGTCACGCCGAAAATCGATTGCGGCCTTCGCATCAGAATCCCGTGCTGGGCACCCAGAGAATCGGTTGTTTCATCGTCCGGGAAATTAACATGGGACGGCGACTATTTAATCTTTCCGAAAGGGAAAGAGCCGGTCACCGTCAAATACAAACCGCCGACCTATCAGACGGAAGAAATCATGAAAGGTAGCGGCAGAAAGTTCATATTGCAGTGGCGCGGAGACGAAGTCGTGTCCTGTTCTCCGGCCGCCCCGATTTATCCGGAAAAAGAATAACCGAAAATAAAAGATACCGAAAAGTGTTTTCACTTATTCGGTATCTTTGTTTAATCGAATTTTATTTGCGGATTATTTCTGCGGTTCAGCCATCCAGTAAGGCGTACCCGTAAAATCATAAAATAAGGTAGATATCAGCCCCTCTGATTTTTCTAAATCGTATAGAATGGCTTCAAGTTCCGCTTGAATTTTTGCATAGTCCTTATGATTATAAAGATTATTAAATTCATGCGGATCGTTTTCGATGTCATAAAGTTCATAGTACATTTTGTCTTCGCGATAACGCATCCATTCAAGTTTCATATGGCCCTTAATAAGCGCAACTTCTTCACTGCATAAAGACAAAATGTAAGATCTTCCGCCGTCTTTGACCATCTGACGCAGTGTTTTCCCGTCACATTTTTCAGGGATTTCGGCACCCGCCCAATTCAGAATAGTCGGGAATAATTCCAAAGAGCTGACGCGCTCGTCAAAATCGCAGCGGCTTTCCTGATTCGGTGAATGGACGACGAGGGGTACATGAATCACATCTTGATATAAGCTGCCGTTTTTACCCCAAAGACTGTGGTTACCCATCATTTCTCCGTGGTCGGTGGTGAAAACAATATAGAGATCCTCCTTGAATTTTTCACGGGCGCTTTCAATGATTTTACCGATCCATTCGTCAATTAAAACAACATTGGCGAAATAATACCGGCGCCATTTTTGCCAGTATTCCTCGGTATAATTCTTTTGCGCATGATCGGGTGCTTTTCCGCTGCCTTCCGTACTGCCCGGGCCGAAAAACCCGTTGCAGTGATATTTGGTCTTGTCATCCCATTCATCCTCTCGAAAAATGCGATCGCCGCAAAGAGAAGCATTGACCTTATCAATGTAAGTTTGGGGCGGATCGATCGGATAATGCGGCCCTGAAAAACTAGTCCAGATAAATTGGGGCTGTGTGCCGTCGCAGTCCTCGATATACTGAAGCGCTTTTGCGCCGACCCAGGCGTCCGGGTGCATGTCATCAGGCCCGGTGAATTCAAAAACGGCTTTGTTGTCCGGCGGAAGATGCGCCGTATCTCTGTATTCTTTCAGCAAATTTTTGCTTTCTAACTCTTTTGAATAGTCGTCAAAATACCATAGAGAATTATTTTTATCATCCTGCAGATTCAAAGTATCCATCCCGAGGGATTTATAATAAGTGATAAAATGCTCGTATTCCAGTGTCATATTGTTTCTGGTTGCCGCGTAGGGCACGGGAATAAAGTGGCATTTACCGTGAAGTGAGGTTTGATATCCTTGTTTTTTCAGTTCGGTAAAAAGATTCGGCAGCGAACGGGGAAGGGATGCGCCGTAAATATTCCCCGCACATTTTGAATTGTGCGGATAAAGCCCCGTCATCCAGCTGCATCTGGACGGCAGGCAGAGCGGACAGGCGGTGTATGCGTTCCGATAAACATCGCTGCAGCCGATCAGCTCGTCAATGTTAGGTGTGGTATGAGATTTCGCTCCGAAAGCCGAAATCGTTTCAAGGTGTTGTTCGTCGGTGGTAATAAACAGTATTGTCGGTTTTTTCTTCATGTTGAATGACTCTGCATTTGGATTTTGCAGATGCTGTGCACCTCCTGTTGATTCATGTCGTTTTAATATCCTGTTGTAAATAATATTTTATCATTATTATTCGCCATTAACAAGTCATAGGAAAATAAACAAGAGCATTAAAAAGTTTATTTTCAATCATTTCGGTTAATATTGCGGATAGAAATACCGATTGACGATTATTTGTAAATCGAGTATAATATGGATGCAGCCTGAGTCAGTATGCCATGGGGGCGTAAAGGTTTCGACGGGGGTTGTGAAACGTAATAAGCGGGCAGAGCAGCGTGACCTCTTAAAAACGCGCAAACTTTTAATTAACTGACACTAATTTAGTTGCAGTTGCTGCTTAACTAAAGCAGCCGTCCCACGCCTTGAGTGCCGCGTCCTGGCGGGGGCGTGTCTAAGCGGCCCATCTGAAACGGCTTAAGCTTTGCGGCCGAGCAGAAACTCATGAAGCTACCGTGATTTAACGCCTGTCGGCGTGTGTTAATGAGCGGGAATTTTTAAACACCGACTACGCTCGTAGAAAGTTGCGCGGAGTGATTTTCGGACAGGGGTTCGATTCCCCTCGCCTCCACCAAAAAACAGAGACACCAAACCGGTGTCTCTGTTTTTTTGCGAGCAGGAATCAAACCAGGGGTGTAACGTGGCTTGCTCGAGTAAGAGAGATGCTAAGAATGAAATGAAAAAAATCCGACTTAAAACCCTAAAAAGCCGTAAAAACGATATGCAGACAAAGAAAATCGTAAAAAAGAAAACCACAAAACACGAAACAAGATGATAAAATATTTAAATCATCTTCAAGCGAAAATGCCATTAAATGGCAAATATGTAGCTTTTACAAGTAATATATTAACACTTTAAATATGACTTTATTTTATTGAAAAACGCTTTACAAACATTGCTTTGTGTGCTAGAATTATCAACCGAATTAAGATGCTTAATATGCCTCAGCTTAACGCCCTGACAAGATAACAGCATCCGATTTTGGCAAAATTTCTGGTTTCAAAATACTTATGAAAAAAGGTAAATATGATGATCATGAAGCGGTTTAAAAAGATTTTTTCCTGCGTTTTATCTCTTGCTCTCACACTGACATGCATGATATCACTTGGCTGCAGCAACACGGAAAAAACAGTATGTGGCTGGGTATATGCAGACGATTCTGTCTCTTCCGCTGTTTTAAGCATATACGATAAAAGCGGAAATCAAATTTTAAAGTCGGACAATCTTATTACCGATGCACAGGGCGCCATTTTAATCGATACGGCAAAACTGCCCTCTGATTTTAAGATTATCACTGAAGGTGGCACTCTGTACGGCGAAGCTTTCACCGCTGAATTAAGTGCTGATATACGCAATTATAATGCTGAAACGGATACCATCTACATCAATCTTACCACAACGATTATCAGCGCTTATCTTGATAAACACCCTGAAGCTGGTCTTATGGAAGCTTCTCTTGCGGTGAAGAATTTTTTAGAGGTGCCGGAATCGCTTGATCTTTCGAGCGGGACACAGCTCACAAGCGAATATTTTAATAATTCTCAGTTCCTGACAGAGGCCAATGAAAGCGGCGGCATAAATTCGTTTATTGAGCAGCTCTTAGTTGAGATGGACGCGGGGGAAACACATCCTTTCCAAAAACCCTTGATGCTTCAGAGTGCCGCTTCGTGGCTGGCTACTACACTTGCCGAGGGAGCCGTATCCTATGTCGGCGGCGAGTTGATGGGCTGGGGACTTGACAAAGCCGGAATCAACTTTGGCGAAGAGGATCTTACCCCTGAAGAATTGGCAAAAATCCAAGAGGGCATGACTGAGATGAAAACGGAAATGTCAAAAATGTCCATACAGCTTGATGCGATCAGCGATAAGCTTGACAACATTGTCTTGCAGTTAAAAGATATGCTGAAACAGCTTTCCCATCAGCAGGCTTTGTCGGATTACGGGAATCGCGTACTTCAATTGAACGATCTCATTTCAAGCATTTACTCCATACAAAGGGACTTAAACAGTTTTATCAGCAACCCGCCTGCAAATCCCGAAGCGGCTAGACAGAGACTGATAGAAAGGATTGCATCGAATATTATCGATCATGCGGATGTGATTCACAACCAACTGGTGGGTTTGGCGGGTGAAAAGCCGCTTCTTACTCTTTGGCGCGAAATCGTTTATGAAGACCGTTATCTGGATTCAGACGACTATGATAAAATTAAGTCGCAATATGACTTTTTCAAGCAGTATCAGGATGCTATACTTCTTCTTCAGGTAGAGTATTACCATGCCATAGAGGAAGAACCCGGAGAAAATGAATCAATAATCATGGATTGCATTAACCGCTACGAGTCGCATCTTGAACAGCAGGAAGCACTTCTGACTCTTCCGATTGAGAAGAATACCGTTGTCGATACGAAATGGGATGGTATGTACTACTCGGAAAATATTGAATTCGGAAAATCCGATGATACCTTTACACTAAACGGCAAAACGCAAAGTCAGGTTACAACATATATGTCTGAGCTTGCCGGTTCCAATTATGCCGGATTTGAGGATTGGGAGGCTCTGGACTACGATTCTATAGGAGCACTCATTGAGAATCACATTCAAGATCGAACTCCATGGAATTGGTCAGAGTTTATGGTATCTCAAGGATGGCCGGGCGTAACTGTTGATAACGGGGTAGTAGTCCCGTTCTATAAGGTTTTTATTCAGACAAAGTTTGTCTATATGTTGAATGACAGTTCTCATTTCGATAGTATTTTTGATTTTCCCCAAGATGAATTTAAAAATTCCGGATCAACTTTAATAATGGTTTATCGCAGTGTTACAGCGGATGATTATGGATATGCACATTTGAAGGGATAAAATCCGTAGCGAAATGTTTGACGAAATAAATTTTATTTGATGTAATGATTTGAGGTTAAACGTTTTTGGGTTGTATTAAGGTTTGTTAATCAGTATAATATTTGAGCGCATCCGATAAGGATGCGCTTTTTCATGCAATGAAAAAATTTTTTACCTCCGCGTTGAAAAAATCCATAAAATGTATTGATGAAAAGATATATATTTGTTATATTTAAAATAGTTGTTCTGTGTCTATTAATTGAATGGAATTTGTGAGGCGATAGGGAGGATTTGTATGAAAAGTAGAATATTTCGTTTGCTTGCGCCGGTACTTATTGCAATACTAGTTTTGACAGGATGCGGAGAAACAGCCGGTATCGTTTCATCTGAAAGCGAAGAAATTGAGAGTTCAATGAATACCGATGCAGCGTCAAACAGTGCTCAGGTAACGTCCTATTCGGTCCAATCCACAAGCGAAGGAACGGGAATCACATCTCTACAAGCTGCGAAAATCGGTTATAATGAAGCAATAAAATGGCGTTCCGACGCCGTATTGTGGAGTATACAACCGATGTATTACAGCCTTGATGCGAACTGGTCTGATAACGATCTGTCGGAACTTTGGGTCGTCATATTTGCATGCAGAGCAGATGAAACTTGCTACACTGTGACAATTCAAAACGGCGAAGTGATCGGATCATCTGAAGTAACAAGCACGGTGCGAGGTATTGATATCCCGGCGTCCGCTCCCGTTGATCAGCCAAAGATCTCGATGCAGGAAGCCGCCGAAGTCGCAATTGAAAGCGGCATGCCGTCCCATCCGTCGGATGTAATGATTATGTATTTGATCGAAAGCTATACAGAGGAATGGAGCGGTAAGCCGTTTTGGCAGTTTGGATTTACTGTTTCAGATATCGCGTATTTCTGTGCTGTCGACGGGGTAACGGGAAAACTGATTGACCTTGTTGATGCATATGGAAATTCGGTTGATCCGATGAGCATTCAATCGAATCCGGAGACTCCGGAAGGATACTCGGAAGATGTTGTCATCGCCTTTTTCAACGCGTTGAATAAGGGGGATTCCGAGGAAGCGTTTAGCTTTATGTTGAGTGCCAAAAGTTCAGATTCTGTAACAAAAGCCGCATGGAAAGCCGGGTTTGACAGCATTGAATCGATCAAAGTGAATAAAATCGAAGATTTTCTTACGGATTCGTGGTTAGACGGACATGAATATTACAAATGTTATCTATCTGTCACTTTGAAATCCGGAGCCGTTATGAGTGTGTGGGAGGATGGCGAAATTGTGCGTTATCTTCACATGGAAGGCGAAAACGGCGTATGGAAAGTCTCCGAAATCTCTACAAATCCATGATTTTAAAGGAGAGGATTATTTCAATGTTTTGCTCAAGATGCGGTAGCCCGATCATTGACGGAGCGCGTTTTTGCGGACACTGCGGGAATCCGCTCGACAATCCTCCGCAAAAACCAACGGCATCGGGAATTCCGGTCACAATTGCCTGTTACATATTTGACGGGCTTATTGCAAAACATCCGGCGGTGCTGTGGCTGGATCAACAGCACTGTGTTTTTCTTCGGATTGAAGAATCGCTTTTAAATCAAATCGTGCAGGGAACACCTCCGCCGGCAAAACGTGTTTCGCAGCAAAGGTTGGTCGCGCTGGCTTTTAATCCTTATGCGGAACATCTGCGGGAATATTCGTTTGATGATCTTTGCCATCGTTTCCCGAACAGCATTGTCCTTGAAACGAATAAAATCTCATCTTTTTCTTGCTTGCAGGAGTATGACACCGAACGCCATGAGCCCGATCCGAATATCCGCTTCACGCTCAAGACCGACACCGAGAAACACAAAGGGATGTTTGAGCGTGAAGCAAAGCTTTATTTAAAAGAACCCTTTATGCGCGTCTGCCTTCAAAACAGGTACAGTTACCGGGAAAGAAATTATTAGCATCATCTGCGATCCGGCATGAAAGGAAACTTGACACGGCCTTTTGATGAATGTACTATAAACGCAGAGGGAGCGTGATCGGGCATGACCGTGCAATACATCTTTCACAGCGGATTTTTGCTTGAGACAGCGGCGCGTTATTATCTCTTTGATTATTATCAGGGAGAGCTTCCTCAGCTTGACACGCAAAAACCCATAGTTGTATTCAGCAGCCATAACCATCGCGATCATTTCAATCCCGAAATTTTCACGATTCTCAATTCAATGGACATGAAAGACATTTATGCGGTTCTCTCCAAGGATATTTCCGAGAAGAAATACCCCAAAGACATTGAGGTATTGACCGTTCGCGCCAATATCGCTTGTGAATTGCCATGCGGCGAACATCTGGAGACCTTGCAGTCCACCGACAGTGGCGTGGCGTTTCTGCTCACAACAGAAGAGGGTGTTATCTATCATGCCGGCGACCTGAACGATTGGTTTTGGGACGGCGAGCCCGATAACGACAATAAACAAATGCGCGGCAGTTACCGCCACGAAATCAATAAACTTAAAGGCCGCAAAATCGATGTCGCTTTCATTCCGCTCGACCCGAGACAGGATGCGCATTATGCCGACGGGCTTCTTTATTTCCTCGCGGTTGCCGACGCGAAATGCGTTTATCCGATGCACTATTGGCAAAAGCCCGAAACCATCGACCGCTTTTTATCCGAATATCCGCAGTATCGTGACGCGATTCGGTATCCCGAAAAACAATAGGAGAGATGAAAATGAAATTCAAAATGGTCCATGAAAACTACAATGTCAGCGATCTGAACGCTTCACTCGCTTTTTACGAAAAGGCGCTCGGCTTGACCGAAGTCCGTCGTCATACGAACGACGATTTTACCATTGTTTTTATCGGAAACAACGAGTCCGAGTTTGAGTTGGAACTGACTCAGCTCAAAAACCACCCGCAGAAATACGACCTCGGCGAATCCGAGTTCCATCTGGCATTTCGTGTAGATGATTATGCAGCCGCGCATAAACGCCACGAGGAGATGGGCTGCATCTGTTATGAAAACACAAAGATGAACCTGTATTTCATCGAAGACCCCGACGGTTATTGGCTCGAAATCCTCCCTTCGCGTAAATAAAGCAAAAAGGTTATCTATAATTTCCAATAGCGAAAGGCCCGCCCGAAATCCCGATATTCAGGATTTCGGGCGGTTTTTGTCTTTTCTTTCATGCGCTTTCATTATTGTAGGGAATGGTCTTGACCATTCCGAAAATTCCCCTCTTTAATGCGTCGTATGCGATGCTATAGGGGTTTGGCGCGAAGCGACGGGGTGGTCTGTTTCCACGTAGGGAGCGACGACCCGGCGCTCAGAATCATTATGGGCTGATAAAGACCTCCGGTTTCATCCCGTAGGGGCGAACCTATGTGTACGCCAGAAATTCTCCTCTGTGGAGGGGTGCACGAACATTCTTTGAAAGTTTGTGACGGGGCAATCCGTTTACACGTAGGGAGCGACGACCCGGCGCTCAGAATCATTATGGGCTGATAAAGACCTCCGGTTTCATCCCGTAGGGGCGCACCTATGTGTGCGCCCGAAATTCTCCTCTGTGGAGGGGTGGCAAGACCGCATTTTGCGGATTTTACGGGGTGGTTTCTCCTAATTCGCCTGAAAACCTTGATTTTCGACAAATCCGGTATTATAATATTTTCAGAAGATATTTCCATGGTAAAATTCAACTGTCACGGGAGGTGACCTTTCGCCCCGATGAACCCAATCGAAACCATCCAAACCCAGCTTTTCGCTTTGCGGGACGAAACCTACCGGGATTTCAACCGCAAACTGATCCTGAACATCGATCTGCAGACGATCATCGGCGTGCGCACGCCGGAACTGCGCAAGCTGGCCAAGGAACTCATGCGTGAGAATGCGCACGAGCGCACAAAAGAGCAGGGGACTTCCGAATCAAACACAGTAGACAAGTTCCTGCAAACCCTGCCGCATACCTACTTCGAGGAAAACCAGCTGCACGCGTTTTTGATCGAGCAGATCAAAGATTACGGCGAAGCTCTCGCGGCGACAGAGGCATTTTTGCCGTATGTAGACAATTGGGCGACCTGCGACCAGCTCTCGCCGAAGGTGTTCAAAAAGCACCCGCCGGAACTCGAAACCCGAATCAAAACGTGGATTTCCTCCGGCAAGACCTATACCATCCGCTTTGGCATCGGGATGCTGCTGACGCACTTTTTGGACGGCAACTTCAAGCCGGAATATCTCGAATGGGTCGCGGTCGTGAGGTCAGAGGAGTATTACGTCAACATGATGATCGCATGGTATTTTGCGACGGCGCTGGCCAAGCAGTATGACGCCGCCCTCCCGTACATCGAGCAGCGCCGCCTTTCCCCATGGACGCACAATAAAGCCATCCAAAAAGCCCTCGAAAGCTATCGTGTCAGCGAGGAAGCAAAAATGAACTTAAAATTGTCAAAATGAAGTTTAAATAGATGGGAGTAAGAAAACATGAAAAAAGGAGATATTTCAAGTTGGAAGAACGTTGATCAATGTATGAATTTGTTATTTTTTGCTCAATTAGTAAACGAGCTACTATTTGATTATTCTATACCTTCAAACCGAATTTCAACATTAAATAGCCACTTTTTGTGTTATGATGCAATAAATGCAATAAATGCAATAGAAAACAAAGGGGTTCCTGAGGGTACTCTAAGACCAATTATTGAGGAATTGTATAATTCTTTAAATAAAGATACACTATTTGCTCTACTTAATGAATCCCCTTTGGATTTTTTTGTTAAATATAATAACAAAAAATATCAAAAGATATATAATACAAACGAATTAAATTTCAATGATTCTAAAATTATTATAAAAGCTTTAAATGATAAATTCTTTTCAAAAAATTCTTATTATGAGAACTTAATGAATGAGATTATTAAAATTATAATAGATAATAATGTAGAAAAACAAAATGATTTATTTAAATTGACAAAGTCAATTTTAACTGAATTAGTAAATTTAAGATACAGTCCTGCATTCATATATGAGTATACGAATAAGTACTTTTTTAGAAAGAAGAATATTGAAGATCCGCGTCAAATAATTGACTATTTTAGTATTTTTACTTTTAAACCGAATAATTACTCCGTCATTTTTATTATTGATAATAAAGTCGCCGAATTTATTGAGCACTTTGATGGTTTAAATTGTGAAGACTCTTTTAATCCTAAAACTACATTGAATATAGAAAAGAATTTTCTTAAAAAAAGAAAATATGAGACATATTTGAATATAGATGCTAAATCTTTAGACCCATATAAAGCGGTAGAATATGCAAAGAGAAATCTTGAAATTAACCTTTCCTTTTATAAATTATCGGATCATTATTTACAATTCAATATTACAAATATGAATTGTGGTGTTTATGATGATTCTAATCATTTTACATTAGTATTAAAAAATAATAATGCAGTTCAAAAAGCAAAAACTCCAAATAAAGATATAATTAACAAAAATATGGGTGTTATCGAAAAAACGCAGGAATCCGCTGATTTTTCAGCTTTAATTTCGGCAGTGCTTTTTCATTCTTTATCTCTTGATAGTGTTTCTGAGAAAAATCAATTGCTTGATTTATGGGTTATTTTTGAAACTTTACTTAATATCAATAGTAAACATGCAAGCGATAGAATTGATCAGATTTGTGTATATTTAGTACCAATATTAAAAAGAAAATATCTATACTCATTATTCTTACAACTTACTAATGACTTAAAAATGTATTCGAATAGTGAATATAAAAAAATCATTAAAGATAAAACGGATGAGTTTGAAATCGTTCAGCAGATTTGTGAATTCGTTATTTTAGACGAAAAAAAATTAGATAGGAAAAGATTTTTGGATTCATGTTTTGATTTCCCCTTGCTAAAAGAACGCATCCAGTATTATAACAATATGTTAGCTACAGTTGATAAAGTCTATAAATTTGTTGAAAAACATTCTGATCGAGTAAAATGGCAATTAATGCGTATATACAGAAATCGCAATTTGATTATTCATAATGGTAAAACAATGCCTTATTTAAAATTACTTGTTGAAAATTTACATGCATATACTGATGATTTTTTAAACTATACAATTCAAAGTTTATCTAACGGTCATTCTGTTAATAGTATGTGCCAGGAGTTATTTAAAAATGAATGCGATTGGATATCAGAATTTAATAATAAAAAACAACCAATGACATCAAAATTAATTAAAAAAATATTAAGTTTATAAGGCTACAAAATGATAATTCCTAAAGCTGTTATCACCCCATCCAACCGATCCGTGTTGATGCCGGAGTAGTTGATAATTACCATGCCGGGCGCGGCGTGTTCCTGCCTGAAGCAATACTGCGACAGGCAGGATATTTTAATGCCGTTTTCTTTTGCCCGACGAACAATCTCCTCGTCCGAAAGCGCCGTTTTCAGCTTTAAGATAAAATGCAGCCCCGCGTTTTCCTCCAAAATCTCGGCGTTGCGGCTCAGGGCACTATTTTTAATCGCCTTGATAATCAGATTCCGCTTGGCCTTATACGCCTTTTTCATGCGATTGATGTGCCGCTCAAAATACCCGTTTTGAATGAACTTCGCCAACGCATACTGCTCGAATCCCGACACCGTGCAGGCGTAAAATCCGAGTTCTTCCCGAAAACGCGCCAGCAGCGCCTGCGGCAGCACCAGATAGCTGATGCGGATCGACGGCGAGATCGTCTTTGAAAACGTGTTCATATAGATCACTTTGCCCTGCGCGTCGATGCTTTGCATCGTGGGAATCGGCTTCTCGGCAAACCGGAACTCGCTGTCGTAATCATCCTCGATAATGAAGCGTCCCGCTTGTTCGTTCGCCCAATTTAAAATCTCCTGCCGCCTTTTAATCGGCATCACAATGCCGGTGGGGAAGTGGTGCGCGGGCGAAATATGCACGATGTCCGCGCCGCTTTCAGCCAGTTCCGCCGACGAAATCCCGTGTTTATCCAGCCCGATATAGCGGCACTCCACGTTTTCGGCGTGGTAGACCGCCGCGATTTTTCGGTAGCCCGGGTCTTCAACCGCGTAAATCTTGTCTTTCCCGAGCAGCTTGACCAGCAGCCCGTAGAGATATTCCGTTCCCGCGCCGATGATGATCTGTTCGGGTGAAACCGCCATACCGCGAAAATGATATAAAAAGTCTGCAATGGCAATCCGCAGCGCCAAAACACCCGCCGCCGGGATTTTTTCCAAGGCCACGCCTTCGTTTAATACTTCGCGCATCTGTTTCGACCAAATCGAAAACGGAAAATTCGCCGCGTCGATGTTGTTGTCGCAGAAATCGATCACCCATTCCGGCTCTTTTTGCACGGGTTCGTCCGTCTCCGCCTTTTTCACGGGTGCGGTACGGTTCACATGTTCCAGTGCCGAGGCATAATATCCGCTTCTGACGCGAGAATAGAGATAGCCCTCCGACAGCAGCGCAAGATAGGCGTTCTGCACGGTCAAAACGCTGATTTTCAGGTGTTCCGCCAGATTGCGCTTGGATGGCAGCTTTTCATCCGGTTTTATCACACCGTTCTCAATGTCGGCTTTGATGCAGTTATATAAATACAGATAGATCGGGACATTCCCTCTACTCGATAAATCATAAGTCAACATGACGTATTTCCAATCTGGTATTAAATCATAATATCAAAATGGATATTTCAATAATACCAAAATCATTATAGTATATGGTATTCCAAAAGTAAAGGAGAACTTTTTATGACAAACGACAGATACGAATTGAATAAACAACTCGCGCAGATGTTAAAGGGCGGGGTCATCATGGACGTGACCAGCCCCGAACAAGCCGCCATTGCCGAAAAAGCGGGTGCGTGCGCGGTCATGGCGCTTGAACGCATTCCCGCCGACATCCGCGCCGCCGGCGGCGTCTCGCGCATGAGCGATCCCAAGATGATAAAAGGCATCCAAGCCGCCGTTTCGATTCCGGTCATGGCCAAGTGCCGCATCGGCCATTTTGCCGAAGCGCAGATTCTCGAGGCCGTCGAGATCGACTACATCGACGAGAGCGAAGTTCTTTCGCCCGCTGACGACATTTATCACATCGACAAAACGAAATTTAAGGTACCGTTCGTCTGCGGTGCAAAGGACCTCGGAGAAGCCCTGCGGCGCATCAGCGAGGGCGCATCGATGATCCGCACCAAAGGCGAACCCGGCACGGGCGACATCATCCAGGCCGTCCGCCATATGCGCAAGATGCAGAGCGAGATCAGGCGCATGACCTCCATCAGCGAAGACGAACTTTTCGAAGCCGCAAAACAACTCCAAGTTCCCTATGATCTGCTGCTCTACGTCCATGAAAACGGCAAGATTCCGGTGGTGAACTTCGCCGCAGGCGGTGTCGCAACTCCGGCAGACGCTGCTTTAATGATGCAACTGGGCGCGGAAGGCGTCTTTGTCGGTTCGGGTATCTTCAAGTCCGGCAATCCCGCAAAACGCGCAGCAGCCATCGTCAAGGCCGTAACGAACTACAACGACCCGAAAATATTAGCGGAACTCTCCGAAGACCTCGGCGAGGCCATGGTCGGCATCAATGAGGGCGAAATCGAACTGCTGATGGCGGAGCGCGGAAAATAAATGACAACAATTGCAATACTGGCTTTTCAGGGTGCTTTTATCGAACACCGGCGCATGCTTGAAAAACTCGGTGCAAACAGCTTCGAGATTCGTAAAAAGAGCGATCTGAACCGGCCTTTTGACGGGTTAATCCTGCCCGGCGGCGAGAGCACCACGATGGGAAAGCTGCTCGTTGACCTCGATATGATGAACCCGATCCGTGACTTGATTCAAAACGGCTTGCCCGTCTTCGGCACCTGCGCCGGTATGATCTTGCTGGCGAAAAAGATTGATAACGAATCCGTTTCACATCTTGCCACAATGGATATCACCGTCGTGCGCAACGCTTACGGCCGACAGCTCGGCAGCTTCAACGCGGTCTCGGACTTCGACGGTAAACCGATTGATATGACCTTCATCCGCGCGCCGTATATCAAATCCGCAGAAAGTCCTGTTAAAATCCTCTCAACCGTAGACGGTAAAATCGTCGCAGCGCAGCAGGGCAGCCAACTCGTTACCGCTTTTCACCCCGAACTCACAAACAATACTACCGTACACAAACACTTTCTTAACATGATCGAGTAAAATATAAAATCAAAAAAACAAGGCGGCCGATTTGGCCGCCTTGTTTTTATATCGGATTAGTGCTACCGACAGTGATTATTCAGCAGTAACCGAAGCGTACATGAAGTACTTGAATCCCAGCGGGCTCGCAAAGAATCCATCGATTGACGGGCTGATCATGTAGATATCAGTGTAGTAGTAGAGCGGGCAGATGCAGCCGGTGCTCATCAGCAGGTTTTCGGCTTGATGCATCAGTGCAAAACGCTCAACCGGATCCTTGGAAGCCTTGACTGCAGCGATGATCACGTCATAGGACTCTGCCCAGGTCAAACCGGTCTGGCCGTTGTAGCTGTAGCCGGCATAAGTGGCGTTGGCGTCTCTGCCGAATTGGGTGTCATTATTGCCGCTGTTTGTCGTCCACATATCGAGGAAGGAGATGGGGTCATTATAGTCGCCCAGCCAACCGTTTCTCGCGATGGAATAGTCACCGTTCTTACGGGTGTTGAGGAACGTGCCCCATTCCTGAGACGAGACATTGATCGTGAATCCGTAAGTGCCGAACACAGCCTGCAGATATTCAGCAATTTTCTGGTGACCGGTGCTTGTGTTGAAGATATAGGAGAGTTCGGGGAATCCGACAACTTTATTGTCCTCGCTGACAGTGAATTTGCCGGAAGACGCCGCGACTTCCTTCAGAAGTGTAATCGCCTGATCGCAGTTGGAGGAATAATCCTCAGCAGCAACACTGTAGTAACCGGTACCGTCGCCGTTATAACCGTTCTTGGAGATATACTCTGAGCCGTCCGGTTCGGTGAGTCCCATAGCGACAAATCCGGCCGCCGGAACCTGACCGACCTTACCGATATCGTTGACGATGTAGTTTCTGTCGATCAGCAGAGACATCGCTGTTCTGATCTTGACAGCTTCTTCCGGAGTGAATTCGGAAAGAGCGGCGTCATTGATGTTGAAGCAGATGTAATAAGTTCCAAGCTGACCGGTGACAACAAATTCGTCCGGATATTGGGTTTTGAGTGTTTCGATTTCATCGTTCGGAACCGAGTCGATGAACAGATAAGCGCCGCTCTGATAGTTTGCCAGCAGCGAGCTGTCGTCGTCATTGAACGGGAAAACCAGTTTATCCGTCTTGATGGCGTCGGCATTGTAATAGTTCTCATTCTTCTCCATAACCAGCTGAGCCTGTGTGAACTCGGTCACTTTGTACGGGCCATTGCTGATATAGGTCTCAGCTGCTGTTGCCCAGCTCTCGTTGCCGTCGACAACGGATTGTTTAACAGGCATATAAGCCGGGAAAGCGCAGAGTTCCATGAAGTAGGGAACATCAACCGGAAGCACAACCGTCAGGGTTTTGCCGTCTTCAGAAGCAGTAACATTCAGAGAAAGAGCCGATGCTGCTTCAACCGCGGCTGCATATGCTGCATCCGCTGTTTCCTGAGCTGCAGTTGCCGCTGCTGCGGTTGTTTCTTCATCTGCAGTTCCCACGGCGGCTTCTGCCGCTGCGGCTGCATCGTCTGCTGCTGATTGCGCTTCATTGGCCGGCTCGAACGCAGCCATGATTTCGGAATAACCGTCGATGACATCGAACATGTAGCCGTAATCAGCGGCTGTAACCGGAGAAGCAGCTCTGTTCCATGCATAGATGAAATCAGCAGCTGTCAGCGGGGTACCGTCGCTCCATTTGAGATCATCTTTGAGTTCGAAAACATACTGAGTTTTTCCATCAGCAGTTGTGGTTGCGGTAGGAAGCTCTTTTGCGCAGTCGGCAAAGAGTTCCAAATTACCGGATGCATTCTGTCTATATCCAACCAGACCGGAGAAGGCATGGATGATATAGGTTGCGCCATCTACCGCGCTGTTCAGGGCAGGGTCGATCGTATCGGGATACGGACCGACACAGACGGTCATTTCCGACGGAGTCGCTTCTTTGGGCGAGCAACCGATGGCAAGACCGAAGACCATAAACAATGCCAGCAGAATACTTACTGTCTTTTTCATTTTTTCCCCTCCATTTAATTTTCATATTTAAATTAACCAAACGGTTAATAAATATGTAGAATATAATACACCAAATAATTCAAATATGCAAGCAAGAAACGTAATGATTCGGAGAAATTTCTTGCAAAGTCGGCGCTGTTTCAGCACACTCTTTTGTCGCTTTTGGACATCTTGTTCTGAACGGGCATCCGCTCGGCATGTGCAGTGGGCTTGGGACGTCGCCTTCAAGCGTAATCCGCTTGTGTGTTCTTGCATATTCGGGGTCTGGAATCGGAACAGCCGAAAGCAGAGAAACGGTATAAGGATGAAGCGGTTTATGATAAAGCTCATTGGCCGGAGCGACCTCAACTATTTTACCCAAATACATAACGGCAATCCGGTTCGAGATATGCTTAACGATCAAGAGATCATGCGCAATGAACAGATAGGTCAAATGAAGTTGTTTTTGCAGACTCTCAAACATGTTGATAATTTGTGCTTGAATCGAGACGTCAAGCGCGGAAACGGGCTCGTCGCAAACGATGAATTTCGGATCAACCGCCAAAGCGCGTGCAATACCGATGCGCTGCCGCTGACCGCCGGAAAATTCGTGCGCATAACGAGTTGCGTGCTCACTGGAGAGCCCGACGATGTCCATCAAATTCTTGATTTTTTCCTGCCGTTCTTTTTTAGAGGAATAGAGTTTGTGTACATCCAGCGGCTCACCGATGATATCCCCGATGGTCATGCGGGGATCGAGGGAAGAGTAGGGGTCCTGAAAGACCATTTGGGCCTTTTTCCGCATTTCTCTGATGGATTTTTTATCGGAGATTTTCTTTCCGTCAAAAATAATTTCTCCGCCCGTAGGTTTATACAATTGCAGCAATGTTCGTCCGACGGTGGTTTTACCGCATCCGGATTCACCGACCAAACCGAGTGTTTCGCCTTCTTTGATCGAAAAAGAAACATCGTCTACCGCTTTCAACGGGATAGATCCGATAAAACCGGTGGGGACATCAAAATACTGCTTCAAATGATTGACTTCGAGCAAATTTTTATCATTAATCATCTAAATACAGCTCCTTTATCTGATCCGGCGTCAAAGTACCGCCATCGATACATTTTTTAATGTTGTACCAACATCTCGAGATATGTTTTTCGTTGATCACAATCTCACGGGCGTTTTCGGTGAGACAGATTTTCATGGCATTTTCGCAGCGAGGCGAAAACGGACAGCCGGCCGGCATATTGAGCAGATCAATAGGAGAACCGCCGATCGGTTTGAGTTTTTCTTTTTCATCGGAAACGGTTGGAATGGAACGAATCAACCCTTTGGTATATTCGTGCTGTGGATTATAGAAGATTTCATCTGCCGTGCCCCGTTCGCAGAATTGGCCGGCATACATTACGATAACCTCATCACACATATCAGCGATAACGCCCAGATCGTGGGTAATCAAGATGATTGCCATTCCCATCTTCTTTTGGAGGTCTTTCATCAGTTCCAGAATCTGAGCCTGAATGGTTACGTCAAGTGCGGTTGTGGGTTCGTCCGCGATCAGAATATCCGGTTCACAAGCCAGTGCCATAGCGATCATAACACGCTGACGCATACCGCCGGAGAATTCGTGCGGATATTGATTCATTCTTTTTTGAGGTTCATTGACACCGACGAGGGAGAGCATTTCAATTGCTCTCTCCTGTGCTTGTTTTTTATCACGGTTTGTGTGAAGCATAATTGCTTCCATAAGCTGATTCCCGATCGAAAAAACGGGATTTAAGCTGGTCATCGGGTCCTGAAAAATGATGCTGATTTTATTACCGCGAATCGTACTCATCACTTTTTCTCCGCAGTCAACCAGTTCCTGACCTCTTAGTTTTATGCTGCCGCCTACAATTTTACCGGGATTGGTTAAAATCTGAAGAATGGAATAAGCGGTAACACTTTTACCGGATCCGGATTCGCCGACGATTCCAAGCACTTTTCCCTCATCCAAATTAAACGAAACACCGTTTACAGCTTTCACTTCACCCGCCGCTGTAAAAAACGAGGTCTGCAAATTTCTGACTTCTAGTAATTTCATATACGAATGCCGCCTTTCTCGTTAATTCTTCAGCTTCGGATCGAAGGCGTCGCGCAAACCGTCGCCCAGAAGGTTCAGCGAAAGCACGATCAAACAGATAAAGACAGCCGGAATAACCAAACGATAAGCATAACTGTAAATACCCGTGAGCGCATCGGAAGCAAGAGAACCCAAACTCGGCATCGGAATTGAGACGCCGAGACCTAAAAAACTGAGAAAGCTTTCCGTAAAGATTGCCGAAGGAATTTGGAGTGCCGTGGTGATGATAATGATGCTGATGCAGTTTGGCAGGATATGCTTGCGAATAATGCGAAAAGCGCTTGCACCGATGGATTTTGCCGTAAGGACATATTCTTCTTGTTTGATCGAGAGAATCTGACCGCGGATCAAACGCGCCATACTAACCCAGTATAACAATGCGAATACAATGAAAATACTGATCATTCCGGTTCCCAATTTAGAAAACCAAGAGCCCTCGATCACCGGAGCGAGTACCGTTTTTAATACCACCGAGAGCAGAATTATCATTAAGAGGTCGGGTAGGGAATAGATAATGTCGACAATTCGCATCATAAACAAATCCACTTTGCCGCCGAAATAACCGGCTATAGAACCGTAGGTAACGCCGATGATCAAAACGATGATGCTGGCGAAGAAACCTACCAGTAAAGAAACCCTTGCGCCGTAAATGACACGGATGGCATAATCTCTGCCGGCAGTGTCGGTTCCGAAAATATGCGGGAATACTTTTTCACCGGCGGCAATGCGCGCCTGTTCGGTCGCTCCGTATTCAAACGGCTTTAAATTCAAATAGGACGAATCCACACTTTGGCCCTGAGTAAGACCAAGCTGCTGTTCGTAAGAATACGGATAGACCATCGGTACGAAAACCACCATAAGCAGAATGATCAGAATAATAAAGAAGCAGGTCATGGCAATTTTATTTTTCCAAAGACGGCGCATGCCGTCTTTAAAAAAAGTGGTCCGCTCACGCATTTGCACCTGCTGCAGTTTCTCTTCTTCGCTTGCGGGTGTAAATTTAGATAAATCCAGTTGAAAGCTCAGAGGATTCTTTTTGGGCATTTTTTTATTTTCGCTCATTTTCAAACCCTCCGTTCTTAAGATAATTCAACCCGCGGGTCAAATACTTTATATAAAATATCAGAAATCAACATCATAAAGATAACGAGTGTCGCAAGGAAAATCGTGGTACCCATAATCAGCGTATAATCCCTGTTGAAAATGCTTGAGACGAAATATTTGCCCAGTCCCGGAACGGCAAAGATCTTTTCCACGACCAAACTTCCGGTGACAATAAAAGCGATCATCGGCCCCGCATAGGTGATAACCGGCGTAATGGCATTTCGCAGAGCGTGTTTAAACAAAACTCTGTTCGGTTTCACGCCTTTTGCACGGGCAGTACGGATATAATCCTGTCCCAGTACATCGAGCATACTCGACCTCGTTAATCGTATGATATATGCCATCGGATACAAGGAAAGCGCAATAATGGGCAGGATCAAACCGCCGGCCGTGGACCCGTTTGCCGGCAGCCAGCTCAATTTGACGCAAAATATCAATAATAAAAACGTCGCTAAAATAAATGATGGTATTGCAACGAAAGCGGTTGACAAAACCATCGTAACTTTATCGATTACTTTATTATGAAAGACCGCGGCAAGAGACCCTAAAACAAGGCCGAAAACAATCGCAAGTCCTGCTGCGGCGAGACCCAGTTTAGCACTGACCTTAAAACCCTCTAAAATAATATTCGTAACACTGCGGCCTCTCTGTTTGATAGAGGGACCGAAATCAAATTTTAAAACACCTTTTAAATAAGTCCAGAATTGTTCCATAATAGGCTTGTCCAAACCGTATTTTGCTTCAAGTGCAGCCGTGACTTCGGGGCTTGGAGATTTTTCACTCAAAAACGGCCCGCCGGGAATGGCGTGCATAACAAAGAATGTAATCATTATGACCAAAAAAATCGTCAATAGAGCCAAAAAGAATCTTTTCAATATGTAAAATGCAAGCTTTGTATTCATTAAATGCATCCCCCAAACAATTTCGAGAAAAATAATATGTCCTATAGTATAACCTTTTTATCAACTAAATGCAATCATTTAAAGTAAAAAAACCTTTTACAAACCCGTAACAAAATTATGGGATGAAAAAATAAAACAGATGTAAAAGAATAAGGAAAAACAAGGTAATAATTTATTATTCCTGAAAAAATCCGCTAAACTTTGAAAAACCAAATAAATCCTTTTTATAAAAGAGTGTTGACAAATAGGCTCTGCCCATGTTATACTCTTAAAAATTTCCAACGGGAGGATCCGGTAATGGTATTGTTGATTAACAAATTAAATATAACGACCGCCACTACTGATACGCATGACGTGTATGGTACTACTACCACTACCGCCGTGCTTATACCTCTGTTATCATATTCGGAAAAATAGACAGGAATTTTTCGAACAAGACGCAGCGGTGTAAGCGATAAAGAGCTTACGCCGTTTTTTATTTTACCAGGAGGTTTTTATGGAAGCGTTTGAAGTTTTAACGAATTATTATAATTCTTACGACGAAGATAGCCGTTTGCTTTCCCGACACGGCAGTGTCGAGTTTCTGACGACCGTGCGATATATTGAAAAATACCTTCGCTCCGGCATGAAAATCCTAGAGATCGGTGCGGGTACAGGTCGGTATTCACACCTTTTCGCACATAAAGGTTATACGGTCGACGCCGTTGAATTAATCGAACACAATATTGAAAAATTCAAAATAAATACCTTACCTGATGAAACCGTCACGATCACGCAGGGAAATGCGGTCGATCTTTCATTTATCGCTCAGAACACCTATGACATCACGCTGCTGCTCGGGCCGATGTACCACCTGTTTGCCGACGAAGACAAGAAAAAAGCGCTCTCGGAGGCCCTTCGCGTGACAAAACCCAACGGATTGCTATATGTCGCCTATTGTATGAACGAGGCCACCATCATCCAGTTTGGTTTTCAGCGCGGCGGTATTTTGAAAGAACCGTATAAAACCCTGATTAATCCCATTACGTTCAAGGCCTCTTCGACTCCTGATGAAATTTTCACGCTCTACCGCAAGGAGGAAATAGACGCCTTAATATCGGACTTGAAAGTCAGCCGGCTTCATTTCCTCGGTACTGATATGTTCACCAATTATAACCGTGAGATGATCGACAATATGGACGATAGCCTGTTTGAATTGTATTTGAAATACCATTTCGCCATCTGCGAACGCGCTGATCTGACCGGCATGTCGTACCATACGCTGGATATATTGAGAAAGGAATAAATTTATGAATATCACAATCCGAACCGCCGTCCCCGAGGACTGTGAAAAGATCAAACCCCTGCAAAAAGAGATCGCCGATCTGCATTACAACGGCCGTCCCGATCTTTTCAAGACCGAACCCCGGTGCTTCACTTCCGACGCTTTCACGGAACGCCTGAACACGCCCGGTCATTACGTTTACATCGCCGAGAACAACGCCGGCGAAGTCGTGGGTTATGCGTTCGCAAACATCAACAGAATCCGCAATCATTCCACCTATATTGATTTCGATCAGTTTTACATCGACGACATCTGCGTGCTTCAAAAATATCAACGTATGGGTATCGGACGCGCACTTTTTGAAACGTGCAAAGATCAGGGAAAACAACTGGGCTGTTATAATATTGATCTCGGCGTTTGGTGTTTCAATAAAGAGGCGATTGCCTTTTACGAATCCTGCGGCATGAGCCCGCGCATCATGAAAATGGAACTGATCTTGGAGGATCATTTATGAACAGATTAAAATTGATATTCCCGACCCTAGAAATGGAACAACAGGCGCTGGCATTCCGCCGGGAGTGTTTTGAGAACGGCGAGACCGAAATTCAGGGCGACGGCGGGTTTGACTACGCCGAGAATTACGCGGATTGGATCGCCAAAATCAATGCCGATCTCACAAGCGAAGAGAACCCCTATGTACCCGCGACGCTTTATTTTGCATTTGACGGCGACAAACTGGTCGGCGTCACTCAAATCCGCCATCGCTTAAACGCGGAATTGTTGAAGTGCAACGGAAACATCGGCTACCATATCCGTCCCTCCGAGCGCAGAAAGGGTTATGCGACCGAAATGCTCTCGCTGGTTCTTAAAAAGTGCAGGGAACTCGGTCTTGAAAAAGTGCTTGTCTCCTGCGATAACGACAATTTCGGTTCCGCTAAGACGATTCTAAAAAACGGCGGTGTTCTCGAAAACGAAGTGTTGGTCGATGACGGCGCGATTGTTCAACGCTATTGGATCACATTGTAACGGAGGAACTCTTATGGGCAGATTAAAACTTTTATTCCCAACGCTTGAAATGGAGCGGGAGGCGCTCGACTATCGGCAGGAGTGTTTCGACGCCGGCGAAGTCGAGATCAACGGCGACGCCGGGCTTGACCACGCCGAAAATTACGCGGATTGGATTAAAAAAATTGAGTCCGACCTGAAAATAAATGATGAAACCGAATCGCTTGTTCCCGCCACCGAATACTTCGCCTTTGACGGTGACCGTATGGTCGGTACCATTCAAATCCGCCATAAGCTCAACGAATTTTTATTCAATTACGGCGGTCACATCGGTTATGAAATCCGCCCATCCGAGCGCAGAAAGGGTTATGCTGCCGAAATGCTGTCTCTTGCGCTTGAAAAGTGCAGGGAAATGGGTCTGGAACGCGTACTAATCACCTGCGTCAAAACCAACATCGGCTCCGCAAAAACCATGATAAAAAACGGCGGCGTTCTCGAAAACGAAGTCCTCAAAAACGGAGTGCCTTTTCAAAGGTATTGGATCGACCTTTCAAAATAACCAAAAGAGGTAAAACGGTATGGAATTCTGCAGCACAAGAGATCAAAATTTAACCGTGAGCGCGGCACACGCGATTTTGAACGGCCTTGCGCCGGACGGTGGACTGTTTGTCCCGAAAACGCTGCCGTCGTTTTCTCTTGCCGAAATTGCGGAATTGAGCGCCTTGGACTACCGCGGCTGCGCTTTAAAAATCCTGCCGAAATTCCTGCCGGGTTATTCCGAAGAAGAGCTTTCCTCCTATATCGAAAAGGCCTACGGAGACAACTTCGAAACCGCCGATCCCGCACCGATTAAAGGCCTCGGCGACGGTATTTTCTCATTGGAACTCTTTCATGGGCCCACCTGTGCGTTTAAGGACTTTGCGCTTCAGCTGCTTCCGTACCTCCTGACTTCCGCCGCCGAAAAATGCGGCTGTGATAAAGAAATCGCAATTTTAACCGCAACTTCCGGCGATACCGGAAAGGCCGCACTGTCGGGTTTTTCCGATGTAAAAGGTACCCGCATCTGTGTTTTTTATCCCGACGGCGGCATCAGCGAAATTCAACGGCTTCAGATGTCAACGCAAAAAGGCAACAACGTCAACGTCCTCGCCGTCAAAGGAAATTTCGACGATACCCAAAACGGCGTCAAAGCCATTTTCACCGATCCGTCGGTCATTCAGGAACTTGATAAACGCAAAATCATCCTCTCCAGCGCCAATTCGATCAACTGGGGACGCCTTGCGCCGCAGATCGTCTATTATTTTTACGCCTATGCCAAAATGGTTTCCGGCAACGCCGTCAAACCCGGTGCGCCTGTGAATTTTTGTGTGCCGACCGGTAATTTCGGCAATATTTTGGCCGGCTACTTTGCAAAAAAGAGCGGATTGCCCGTGGATAAACTCCTCTGCGCATCCAATCAAAACAATATTTTGACCGATTTTATCAACACCGGCGTTTATGATAAAAACCGCGCATTTTATCTGACCAATTCTCCGTCCATGGATATTTTGATCTCGTCCAATCTGGAACGCCTTTTGTTCCTGTTGGGCGGAGATGAAAAGGTGCGTCAATTTATGCGCTCGTTAAGCGAAACAGGCCGCTACGAAATCGGTGACGAATTGCTTTCGACGCTTCATAAAGAGGGTTTTTGCGCCTATTTCTGCGATGAAAACGCCACCGACAAATGCATCGCCGACACATGGGCAAATAAGGCCTATCTCTGCGATACGCACACCGCAGTGGGATTTGACGTTTTGCGGCAGTATCAAACAGCCACGGGCGACCGAACTACCACGGCGGTGCTTTCCACCGCCTCTCCGTTCAAATTTGCCTCATCAATCTTGCATGCGCTCGGGCAGCCCGTTCCGAAGGACGGCTTCAACGCCATCGACGCTTTGGACGAATTCTCGAAAATTCCCGCGCCGAAGCAGTTGAAAAATATCCGGAACCTTCCGGTCAGATTCGATCAAATCATCACGCGGTCCGCAATGAAACAAAGCGTTCTGGACTGGTTGAAATAAAGGAAATAGGTAATAATTATGAAATATGTTGTATTTTTAGGCGATGGGATGTCCGATATCGCCATCCCCGAACTATCCGGTCAAACGCCGCTCGAAGCGGCTTTTCACCCTGCCATGGACGAGTTGGCGCAAAAGGGCATTTTCGGCATGGCAAAGACGATCCCCGACGGCATGGAGGCCGGCAGCGATACGGCGAATCTCTCGGTGTTCGGTTACGACCCGAAAATCTATTATTCCGGACGCTCTCCGCTTGAGGCCGTCAATATGGGCATCGAACTCTCGCCGGGTGACATCACTTACCGCTGCAATACCGTGACGCTTTCGCAAGCCGAAAAACTCGAAGATGCCGTGATGCTGGACTTCAGTGCGGGCGAGATCGAAAACAAGGATTCCCACGCCGTTATTCAGTCGGTCGCGGAACATTTTTCAGATCGCGTGGAATTGTATGCCGGCATCCGTTACCGCCATTGCCTGGTTTTGAGAAACGCCGAGACCGGTGCGAAAACGTCCGCACCACACGACATTCACGGTCAAATCGTCGGTCAATATCTCCCGAAAGAAAAAAACAGCGATCTGCTGCGCGAAATCATGGAATATTCCTATCGGGAGCTTCCGAAACACCCGGTCAATATCCGCAGAATCAAAGAGGGCAAAAAGCCGGTTTCGGCGCTTTGGCTGTGGGGCGAGGGCAGGAAACCGCAGATGACCGATTTCAAAGAGAAATTCGGCGTCAAGGGCAGTATCATTTCGGCGGTCGATTTAATTCAGGGCATGGGCAAATGCGCCGGACTGCGCGTTCTGCATGTTCCGGGCGCAACCGGCGATTGGCATACGGATTACGCCGCAAAAGGCCGTGCCGCCATCGATGCGCTCAAAGAAGACGATTTTGTCTATATCCATGTCGAAGCGCCGGACGAGTGCGGCCATCACGGAAACGCCGCCGAAAAAGTCAAATCCATCGAACAGATCGACGAAAAAATCGTCGCGCCTGTGATTGAATATCTTAAATCCTGCGGAGAACCGTTCGGCGCGCTTTTGATGCCCGACCACCCGACGCTGGTCTCCACCACGACGCACAGCCCCGAACCCGTCCCGTTCGCTCTTTACGACAGCCGCAGACCGTTTGACAACGGCTCCGATATTCGCTTTACAGAGCCATTTGCACAAAGTACCGGCTTGTATAAAGAACACGCCCACGAACTGATGAACCTGATGATCAATTTTGAGGAAATCGCAGCGCTATCCCACCGAAAATACGCATTCTGATTTCGAAAAGATCTTGACTTTGCGCATATAAATGCTAAAATTCAGCAGGCGGGTAAATGCCTGCTGTTTTTTATGCCAATCTGATCAATGCGGTGATATGAAACCATGAATCTTTCCGGGGTTCAGGAACGAAATCCGCTCCCGAAAAATCCGAAAACCGAAACGAATAAATTCGGCCAATTCGTCCGAAAAAACATTGTCATGCTGATCGCTGCGGCGGCTGCGGCTGTCTCGGCGTTTTTTGTGAAACCGGACGGCGCCTATATCGCATATTTTGATTTTAAAACGCTGACCTGCCTTTTTTGCGTACTTGCGGTTGTCTGCGCTTTGAAAAACATCAGCTTTTTTGAGATTTTGGCCTGCAAAATCGTTGAAAAGTGCAAAAACACCCGCACATCGATTCTCGTGTTGGTCTATGTCACTTTCATCGGCTCAATGCTGATCGCCAATGATATGGCGCTTCTGACTTTTTTGCCGCTCGGATATTCCACACTGTATAAAACGGGTAAAGAAAAATATATGGCGTTTACGTTCATCATGCAGAACATCGCCGCGAACCTCGGCGGAATGCTGACGCCGTTCGGAAATCCGCAGAATCTGTACCTCTATTCGAAATTCGGCATTTCGAACGCTGAGTTTGTCTCGATCATGTTCCCGCCGTTTCTGCTGTCGGTGATTCTGATCACAATCTGCTGCCTGTTTATCAAACCGGAACCTATACGGATCGGCGGCGAGATCAAAAAGCTCGACCCGGCAAAATCGATGATTTATTTCGTTTTGTTCGCATTTTCAATCGCATTGGTCTTTAAAATAATCCCGTATTATTTCGGTTTGATTTTGATTCCTGCGGTCCTTCTGTTCATGGATAAAAAAGCGCTCGCGGCGGTGGATTATCCGCTGCTTTTGACGTTCGCCGCATTTTTTGTGTTTTCCGGAAACCTCTCTCGTATCGAAGCGGTCCGGAACCTGTTCGCCGGATTGCTCGAAAAAAATACATTGCTTTTTTCCGCGCTTTCCTGCCAGTTCATCAGCAACGTGCCGACTGCGGTGCTGCTCTCGAATTTCACGTCCGATTATGCCGGTTTGCTTGTCGGCGTCAATATCGGCGGCGTGGGCACGATCATCGCGTCTCTTGCCAGTTTGATCACCCTGCGCGAATATACGAACCTGTACCCGGGAAAACAGGGAAGCTATATTTTAAAATTTTCCGCGTTCAATTTCGGCTTTTTGGCGGTTCTGCTCGTCTTCTGCCTTTTGATTCTGTAAATGTCGTTCTTCTTCGAATTTACGATGTAAAAACAGAAATTTTATTGTTTTTTCTCCGAACTTCGAATATAATCAAAATTGTAATCATTCGCGCAAGGAGAATTCATGAATAACGCAGAACTCACTTCCTACCTTAACGACGGCATCAAAGAGTTGGTTTCCGGTGTGTTGAAGTCCACTTTCAGCAATCCAAAAGAGACCGCTTATTTGTTAAAATTTCTAACGCATTCGGAGAAAAACGCAAAAACACGCGAGGATTTTGAAAAAGACGGTCTGCACGTACCCGCTTTTTTAATCGCGAGCATCACGAACTCCTGCAATCTGTTTTGCAAGGGCTGTTATGCGCGCGCCAACGGCATCTGCGGCGAAAAATGCGGCGGTGAAACACTGCCCGCAGAAAAATGGAATGATCTCTTCACACAGGCGTCCGATCTCGGCATCACATTCTGCCTGTTGGCGGGAGGAGAACCGCTTTTGCGAAAAGATGTATTGGAACAGGCGGCGAAAAAACCGGAGATCATCTTTCCGATTTTCACAAACGGCACGGTTATTGATGAGTATTATATCAAACTGTTGGACCGCCACAGGAACCTGATCCCGATTTTCAGCGTCGAAGGGGGCAGGGAACAGACCGACGAACGGCGCGGTACCGGCACTTATGAAAAAATCATGACCGCAATCGACGCTCTCGGCAAAAAGAAAATCCTCTTCGGCGCTTCCGTGACCGTCACCACGCAAAATCTCAACGAGGTCACTTCCGACGATTTTTTAGACCTTTTCAACGATCTCGGCTGCCGATTGATCTTTTATATCGAATATGTACCGGCTGACGGCAAGACCGAGTTGGCTCCGACCGAAAAAGAACGCAGAATCATGGACGAAAAACTCAATCATCTCCGCCGAAAATATCCCAAGATGATGTTTTTATCCTTTCCGGGTGACGAACAGTATATGGGCGGGTGTCTGGCGGCAGGCAGGGGTTTTTTCCACATCGGGCCGAACGGCGCGGCGGAGGCCTGTCCGTTCTCTCCATATTCCGACACCGATTTAAAAAGCAGCACTTTAAAAGATGCGCTTCAATCCCCGTTTTTCCGATCCCTTCAGGAGAGAGGGCTTTCCGGCGGAGAACATGACGGCGGCTGTACCTTGTTCGAAAACGAAGACACCGTTCGGGAATGCCTGAAAAACTGCGGCAAATAAAATCAATCGGATAGGGGATTTGGAATGAACCCGCTTTACTTATTGGCCATTTTCGGGCTGGCGGCGATGGCGACGACCAAAGTGACGATCCAGAGCGCATTCGGAAAAAAGATCATGCAGACGAGTGCCGATGCGTTGTTTTATAATGGGATGCTGTTCGCCTTCGCGGCTGTGATTGCAATACCGCTGACAATAGCGGAAAAACAGACGCTCTCAATCACGACCTGCCTTTATGGGGCGGCATTTGGCATATTGAGCATCATTTTTCAGTTTTCCTATGCGAACGCTTTCAGGACGGGTTCTGTCTCCCTGACGGTCTTGATCAACAGTTTTTCGCTGATCATTCCGATTCTGTTCTGTTCGATCATCTACGAAGAACCTTTGACCGTAAACAGAATCATCGGAATGATTCTGCTTTTCATCTCTTTCTTTTTCAGCGTAAAAAAAGACAGCAAATTCGGGAAGTTCAATGTTCGTTGGCTGATTCATACGTTGATTTGTTTTTTCTCCGGCGGTTTTGCATCCGTCGTCCTGAAGCTTCACCAGCATACGGAATCCAAAGAACAATATAGCGGGTTTGTGCTGGCCGCCTATATCGTCGCGTTTACGCTTTCCGCTCTGCTTTATTATTATAAATACAAGAGTGTCCATGTAAAAGTTACTTATAAATTGACACCGAAAGTATGGATACCCGCAGCCTTCGCGGGAATAATTCTGGGTGTCTATCAAAAGTTCAATTTATTTCTTGCTGGGATCATCGACAGCGCCGTACTTTTCCCAATTATCGGCTGCTCTGTCACAATCATGATGACAATCTGCGGCGTCCTGATTTTCAGGGATAAGTTGCGGAAAATTCAAATTTTAGGCATTGGGATCGGAATTATCTCAATTGCCCTGATCAGCATGTAAAAAAATCGAAATATCGAAAATTTACACAGATTTTACATCAAAGCCGTTTTTGATTTTACGCTTCTGGTTTATCCTTGAACTGTACGGTGAAAACCGTATCAGACAACGAATTGATAAACGGAGGAAATTTGCATGAAAAAATTTATCACTTTTGTGCTTTCCGCGGTACTGCTCTGTACGGCGCTGATCGGCTGTGAGAAAACGCCGGAATCATCCGCTTCCGCGGTCACCCCCATTACGGTTATTTCCCGCGAATCCGGTTCCGGCACACGCGGCGCCTTCATCGAACTGTTCGGAATCGAACAGAAAGATGCGGACGGCAATAAAGTCGATTACACCATCGACACCGCATTGATCAACAGCTCTACCGGCGTCGTGCTGACCAACGTCGCTTCCGATGCCAACGCGATCGGTTATATCTCTCTCGGCGCACTCAACGATACAGTCAAGGCGCTGGAAATTGACGGCGTGGCGGCAACAGTCGAAAACATCAAAAACGATACCTATTCGATCTACCGTCCGTTCAACATCGTCACTTACGGCGAAGTCGGCGACCTCGCGCAGGACTTCATCGACTTTATCCTCTCCACCGAAGGACAGGCCATCGTCGAAGCCAACAGCTATATCCCGCTTGACGGCGTGTCCGCATACGCAGGCACCAAACCCTCCGGCACCATCACTATCGCAGGTTCCTCTTCTGTCACACCTTTGATGGAAAAACTGGTTGAGGCCTATCTCGAAATCAACACCAACGCGACCATCGAAGTTCAGCAGAGCGACTCCACATCCGGCGTCAAGAGCACGCTTGAAGGTGTCTGCGAAATCGGTATGGCGTCCCGTGAACTCAAAGACAGCGAGCTTGAATCCGGCGCAGTCCCGACAGTCATCGCTCTCGACGGCATCGCCGTGATTGTCAACATCGAAAACGCGATCGACGGTCTGACATCCGAGCAGGTTCTCGGAATCTACACCGGCACCATCGTGAACTGGGAAGATATTGCTTAATCCGGTTTCTGAAGCACCTCACCGGGAAGTAAGGTTTGAAAATTCGATTTTCAAGCCTTACTTTCCAAGAAAGGCCAATCTATGATCAAGTTCAAAGAGATCACAATGAAAATCGTTTTCATGCTGAGCGCATGCGTCGCGATTCTGGCAGTACTGCTCATCTGCCTGTTCCTCTTTGCCAACGGCATCCCGGCGATCAAAGAGATCGGGCTTTGGGATTTCATCTCGGGGACAAAATGGAAGCCGGAAAACGACATCTACGGCATTCTCCCGATGATCATGGGCAGTATCTACGTCACGGCGGGTGCGCTTGTGATCGGTGTTCCGACCGGAATCCTCACCGCGATCTTCATGGCCAGATTCTGTCCGAAAAAGCTGCATAAAGTGTTGAAACCCGCAGTGGATCTGCTGGCCGGAATCCCCTCGGTCGTCTATGGATTCTTCGGATTGATGGTCATCGTCCCGACCATACGCAATCTCTTCGGAGGAACCGGTTCATCCATGCT
Organism: Oscillospiraceae bacterium; assembly: GCA_035380125.1. Classification (NCBI taxonomy): domain Bacteria; kingdom Bacillati; phylum Bacillota; class Clostridia; order Eubacteriales; family Oscillospiraceae; species Oscillospiraceae bacterium. The sequence goes on along the minus strand of DAOSWV010000005.1, from coordinate 65,780 downwards.
TGCCGCATCAATCGTACTGGGCATTATGATCTTGCCCACGATTATCGGCGTCTCTGAGGCGGCGATCCGCGCAGTGCCCGAGAGTTATTACGAAGGGTCTCTCGCACTCGGAGCCAGTCATGAGAGAAGCGTTTTCTTCTCCGTTTTTCCGGCGGCAAAATCAGGTGTCATGGCGGCCGTGATTTTAGGTGTCGGACGGGCAATCGGCGAAACCATGGCCGTCGTCATGGTCGCGGGAAATCAGGCGATCATGCCGACTTCTATCATCAAAGGACTGCGTACCCTGACGTCAAACATCGTCATTGAAATGGGGTATGCGGCCGATTTGCATTATGACGCGCTGATTGCCACAGGCGTTGTGCTGTTCGTGTTTATATTGATTATCAACCTGATCTTTTCGATCTTGAAAAGGAGGTCGAAAACATGACAAGGGCAAAACTGCAGTCCGTCATTTTAAGGATTCTCGTCTATATCGGAATTACTTTAACCGTTTCGGCGCTCGCTTTTATTATCGTCTACATCCTCGCAAAAGGAATACCGAACATCACACTCGACCTGTTTTCGCTGAAATACAACACCACGAACTGTTCCGTCATTCCCGCGATCGTCAATACCGTCACAATGACGTTGATGTCCTTGCTCATCGCCGTACCGCTCGGCGTCTTCTCGGCGATCTATCTGGTTGAATACGCGAAACGCGGCAATAAACTCGTCGCCGTCGTGCGCATGACCGCCGAAACCCTCTCCGGCATCCCCTCCATCGTCTACGGTCTGTTCGGATATCTGATGTTCGTGGTCTACTTCGGATGGGGTTACAGCATGCTTGCGGGCGCTTTGACGCTCTCGATCATGATCCTGCCGGTCATCATGCGCACCACCGAAGAAGCGTTGAAAGCGGTTCCGGATTCATTCCGCGAAGGCAGTTTCGGACTCGGCGCCGGAAAACTGCGCACGGTTTTTAAAATCGTTCTTCCGTCGGCGATCCCGGGAATTCTCGCGGGCGTCGTGTTGTCGATCGGCAGAATCGTCGGCGAGACAGCCGCATTGATCTATACGGCTGGCACGGTTGCGCAGATTCCGGACGATGTCTTGGGAAGCGGAAGAACGCTCTCGGTACATCTGTACGCGCTCTGGAACGAAGGGCTTTCACAGGATAAGGCCTATGCGTCGGCAGTTGTGCTGCTCGTGGTCGTCGTCGGCATCAACGCACTATCGGCATTTATCGCAAAGAGGTTATCGAAGGGTAGAACAAACAATGGATAAATACAACATCGAACAACTGAATTTATTTTACGGAAATTTTCAAGCCCTGAAAAACGTCGATCTGACGATTCAGAGCAAAGAAATCACCGCCTTTATCGGCCCGTCCGGCTGCGGCAAGTCCACGCTTTTAAAATCCCTGAACCGGATGAACGATCTGATCGAGGGCTGCCGCATCGAGGGCAAAGTCCTGTTGGACGGCGAGGACATCTACGACCGCAAAATGGACGTCAACCTGCTCCGGAAACGGGTGGGCATGGTCTTTCAAAAGCCCAATCCCTTTCCGATGAGCGTTTATGATAACATCGCATACGGGCCCCGAACCCACGGCGTCAAACAGAAAGCAAAACTTGACGAAATCGTCGAAAAATCGCTTGTGGACGCGGCGATCTGGGACGAAGTCAAAGACCGGTTGAAAAAATCGGCACTCGGACTTTCCGGCGGCCAGCAGCAGCGTCTCTGCATCGCGAGGGCGCTTGCCGTCGAGCCGGAGGTACTTTTGATGGACGAACCGACCTCCGCACTCGACCCGATCTCGACCAGTAAAATAGAAGACCTTGTCACCGAGCTTAAAAAATGGTATTCTATTGTCATCGTGACCCACAACATGCAGCAGGCAACCCGAATTTCCGATAAAACAGCGTTTTTCCTGCTCGGTGAGGTCATTGAATACGGAGATACAGAAGCATTGTTCTCAACACCGAAAAACAAAAAAACAGAAGATTATATTACAGGGAGGTTCGGATAATGCGCATCAAATTTGACGAGCAGCTTCAGGCGCTGAATAACGACCTGATCATCATGGGCGCGTTGTGCGAAGACGGGATTGCATGTTCGGTCAAATCCCTGTTGGATTCCGATATTTCACTCGCCGAAAACGCCATTAAAATTGAAAAGGAAATCGATCAGAAAGAGCGTGATATCGAAACGCTCTGTATGAAACTGCTCTTGCAGCAGCAGCCGGTGGCCAGCGATCTGCGTCTCATTTCTTCGGCGCTTAAAATGGTGACCGATATGGAGCGTATCGGCGACCAAGCGGCCGATATCGCCGAACTGGTCACGTATACCGATTTGTCGGATTCCAAAAACGACATCCACATTGCGGATATGGCCAAAGCCGTCATCAAAATGGTCACAGACAGCATCGACGCCTTTGTCAAACACGATCTCGAACTTGCACAGTCGGTCATCGCATATGACGACATCGTAGATGACCTTTTCCTGAAAATCAAAAGCGATCTGATCGAACTGATTGCGTTGAATAAACAGAGCGGGGAAGTTGCGCTCGACACCATGATGATTGCAAAATACCTTGAACGTATCGGCGATCATGCGACCAACATCGCGGAATGGGTGGTTTTCGCAATCACCGGAAAACATGTTGGCGAAAACGTTTGAAATGAATTTTAAATGCCTTAGATTGTCATTAAATTAGATTTTGTCATTCTGAACTAAGTCGAAGAATCTCGGACAGATTATGGCTTACGATGCGATATTATCGGTTTTATCAATTAAAAATCATATAGAGCCCAACATCCCGATTGTTATTAAAAAAGGAAGGCAGCATAAATGATTATTGTCGTTGAAGACGACCGCGGAATCCGCGAATTGGTCGTCTATACCCTCCAAAATACCGGTTTTAAGGCCATGGGCTGTGAAAACGCGCAGGAACTCTATACGGTACTGAAAACCGAAAAACCGCAGTTGATCCTGCTTGACATCATGCTGCCGGGCGAGGACGGGATTTCCATTCTCAAGCGGCTGCGCCAAAATGCGGCGATGAAAAAAGTCCCGATCATCATGCTCACCGCAAAAGGCGCCGAATACGACAAAGTGATCGGGCTGGATTCCGGTGCGGATGATTACATCACCAAACCCTTTGGTATGATGGAGATGATTTCCCGTATCAAAGCCGTATTGCGGCGCGCGGAAGAGACCAACGACGATGTAGTCTACGCCTTTCACAACATCGTTTTAAATGTCAAAGCGCATTCGATTTCCGTCAACGGTTCCGCCGTTGAGGTGACGCTGAAAGAATTTGAATTACTGCGCCTCCTGATGAAAAACGCAGGCACCGTCTTAACGCGGGATATGCTGCTTGAAAACATCTGGGGATACGGGTTTGACGGCGAGACAAGAACGGTGGACGTACATATCGGCACGCTTCGTTCAAAATTGGGTGACAGCGGAGAGCTGATCGAAACCGTCCGCGGCGTGGGTTATCGAATCGGAAACGAAGTTTGAAATACCCATATATAAAATGGAGGTGAACCGATGAAGCGGAGAATTTTTTGGAGCATATTTCTGACGTCTTTTTTACTGCTTACTTTAACGGTAACTGCCGTGATGGGAACCGTTTATAATCAGTTCACCGACGAACGCAAAGCTGAAATTAAAACCGAAACCGGATATATTATAAGCGCCTATGACGAAGAGGATATTTCATATCTCCGGCAAATCGGCATCAACAGCGAAAACCGTATTTCTCTGGTTGCGCCGAACGGCACGGTTATATATGATAGTTTTGTCGACGCTTCCACGCTCGAAAATCACGCCGACAGGCCCGAAATCATCTCCGCACTGGAAATCGGAAACGGTGAATCTACCCGCGCTTCTGCCACCCTCGGGCAAAAAACCTATTATTACGCCGTATTATTGGACGACGGGAATGTGCTGCGTCTTGCGGCGACCATGAATAGCATGGCGACCATCATCGACAACACCGCCACTATTATTTTTATCATCTTGATTTTTGCGCTGGTAATCATCATCGTCACCGCCAATCTGCTGACAAAGCACATCGTTGCGCCGATTAACAAAATCAATCCCGAAGATCCGCTTTCTTCTGATGCTTATGAGGAATTTTCACCGTTGATTGTCAGCATTGATAAGCGGAACAAGAAAATTGACGATCAGATTCGTGTGCTGTCCGAAAAACAACGGGAATTTTCCGAAGTCACCGACGGCATGAGCGAGGCGCTGGTGATTTTCGGCGCGGACCGTAAAATTTTATCGGCAAACCGCAGCGCAAAACATGTGTTCTCCTCCTATGAACCGGAGGGTATCGGGTATTTGGAATTCTGCCGCGATATGGCCTATATCCACGTTGTCGAAGAGGCGTTTTTAGGGCGTCCGGCGCAGGAGAAATTCCGCCGCGACGGCCATATTTACCGGTTGTCCGCAGACCCGGTCGGCGAGAGCAACGAATTTGCCGCCGTGCTGTTTGTCACGGATATCACTGATTCGGAACGCGCCGAACAAATCCGCAGAGAATTCTCCGCAAATGTTTCACACGAGCTGAAAACCCCGCTGACCTCGATTTTGGGCTATGCAGAGATCATGCGCAACGGCGTCGCGAAACCCGAGGATTTCCCGCGCTTCACCAAACAGATTTACGACGAAGCCGGCCGGCTTCTTTCGCTGATCGAAGACATTATCAAACTTTCCAAGCTTGACGAGGGTGGTTTAAAACAGGAATTTCGGAAAACGGATCTCTATGAGATCTGCGAGAGCGTCGTTTCCGAGCTCTCGCAAAAGGCCCAAAACGCCGATGTCATACTGGAATTGCAGGGCGATCATCTGGCTGTCAACGGTATTGAAAACACGCTGCACGAGATGATTTTCAATCTCTGCGACAATGCGATCATCTATAACAGAAAAGGCGGTTCGGTGCTGATTGATTTAAGCACGGTGCAGGGGCATCCTGTACTCTCTGTTAAGGATACCGGCATCGGCATCGCGCCGGAACATCAGAGCCGGGTTTTCGAACGATTTTATCGAATCGATAAGAGCCATTCAAAAGCCACCGGCGGCACAGGTCTCGGCCTGTCGATCGTCAAACACGGCGCGTTGCTGCACGGTGCGGAAGTCAAATTAACCAGTACGCTGGGACAGGGCACCGAAATCAATATTATATTCCCGTAATATAAAAATAGGTTAAAACAACACCGAGGTCGTTATTTTTTCGATCTCGGTGTTAAAATTTCATATCTCGTATGAAAACGGTATTATGCCGGTCCGAGCGTTATTTTTACCTTCATCTTCGGCTTATCCGGGAACAACTTTATGGCATAATCCGAAAATTCAATTTTTCCACCGACCGCTTTCGCCTCTTTTATTTTTAACGCTTTTTCCGGTATACGGATGTCCGCCGTTATAGCGCCGATCCGGTCGAATTCTTTGCTTTCAAAATCAAGCTTGAGCAAATCGGAAGCAGCGCGGCTGATTTTATAAGTCACTGTGCCGCCAGGAACACGTAATTTCTTGATTCCGACGGTATTCCCTGCGGAAAGCCAATCCCTCGGTATGCCGGAAACCAGTTTTATTCCGCTTTCCGTTGTCAGGCACAGCGCATCGAGCAGATACCGGCAAACGGCCACGGGCGTCCAAAGATGCTGGCTGTCGCCTGTTCTTTTATCGCTGCCTTTTTCGCTCCCGCGCTCTTCGCACCAGGTGACAAAAGGCGACGCGTGATTGGCGGTCGGATAAAGATACTTGACCGCCTCGTCGCCCATCCCGGCGGACAAGTACGCCGAGGAGATATTATCAAGCGCAATCGCCACCCAAAGGCCGTCTTTGAGCCAGCCGAGATTCTTGGGCAGTCCGCCTTCGCTGATGTCGTTCTCCAACCATTTGAGCGTACCCTGAATCAACGGGTCTTTGAAATCGAGCATGTCGACAGCATACGCATATAAAGCGCCGTAGCGCGAGGTATTTTCTTTTGCCTCCGGGCCGGACGGAATATGAAAACCGCCGTTCTCATCTGCGACCGCTTCTTTTCGCAATGAAAAAATCGCATCGTCCTTGGCCTTTTGAATCCTTTTTGAGAGCAGCTTTGCGTCCTCTGAATATCCGAGAATCTCGGCGGCTTTTTTCGTTTCTCTGTCGGCAACGATCGAAAATAGCGAATGCGGATAAAACACCCCATAAAAGTCGCCGTTGTTCATCAGTCCGCAGTCGCCCATCCCGCGCGGCATGAGTCCGCGGCATGAGGGATTTTGATCATTCTCCGTCGAAAGCCGCATGCGGTTCTGAAAATCCGAATTTGCCTTCATCATCGGATAGATTTTTTTGAGAAAGTCCTTATCTCCTGTAAGACGGAAATGTTCAAAAGCAAAATAAGATTTGATACCTGCTGTCATCCACATTTTTGCATTCCAGCCGGTCGGCGTATTCCAATCCCCGTCGTTCCCGCAGCCGCCCATATGAACCGGCATATCCTCCCGAACCTCTTTTGAAAAGCCCATACGATCGAATATTTCATCCGCTATCACCGGTTCGGTATCGTTTGGAGATCGATAAACTTCCGTTCCGCATGTAACGCTGTATTCATTTTTTCTTATTTTTTCGCGCATGACAAAGAGGTCGGCCAGGCAGGCGTCAAATACGCTTTTCATCCCCTCATCCGGAATTATCGGTATGCAGTGCGAAATGAGATATTTTTTCCAATCTTCTTCGGCCTTTTTTATCTCAGAGGCGAAATCGATCTGCTCGATTTTATCGATATCGGAATAGACGTATTTTTGATACGGGATAAAGATATAACCGGCACACTCTTTTCCCACTTTCAGATCAAATTCCGCATAAGAAGAATTCCACGGTTTGGGATGCTTGTCACTGTCAAACAGCACTCCGGCTTCTTTGCTGATTCGAACGGGATCGGAGTATCTGTCCGCACCGCGAAACATGGAGATGATCCTGTCAGAGCGATCCCATTGAAGGCAGATCAGTATATTTGCATTTTTCCCGTCAACCCACGCCGGATTATGAATAAAACCGCTTCCCTTGATCGCTTCACCGATCACGGTGAGTGCGTGAGCTTTCCCATCCGCAGAATCGGCTCTTATGCGGATAACAGCGCCTTCGCCTGCGGCGATCCCATAAAATTCAACCAAAACGCCCTCTGCGTCAATGGCAGCGTGAAAAGCCGGAGTTCCGTCCTTCGCCCTTCGCCAACTGTTGAATTCAACCTTTTTTCCGTCGATTAAAACGGTGTATTCGACCGCTCTTTCAATTGCAGGCGTCTGATAAGCATTATAGACCGAGTTGAGCAGCGAATGATAGCTGAACGAGAATTTGATGCTGTTTTTTGATATATCAGTGAGGATTTTATCGCTTCCCGACGGAAGCGATAGGGTGATCCGGTGGGGCGGGGCAAACGCATACGAAAAATCGACTTTTTCCATAATCAAATCTCCTACAATTTTCACGAATTTGGTCCTTAAAATTCATTGGGCGTACTAAAACAACAGGTTCTTCTCAATCCAGTCGGCTACGCCATTCTCATCGTTGCTGCCGGTGATTTCATCGGCGGCTTCTTTGATTTCGGGAATGGCGTTTTCTACCGCGACGCCGACACCACAGCGTTTGATCAGTTCCAAATCGACCATGTCATCACCGAAAGCCGCGACCTGCGCCGCTATGATTCCGAGCCGCGGGAGAACGGCCTCAAGTGCAGTCATTTTTTCGGCCTCGAAGTGCGCGAATTTTCCCCACAGTTCACCGATATAACTGACATAGCTGCAGTTTGGATACTTTGCTGCGATTTCATGACCGAGTTTGCTGCCGAAAACTTCCGCTGTAATTTTATATGTCGGAACACTAAGTGGTTTTCTGAAATTATATATGATACCGTTGGCGTAATCCGGGTGATCGGGCGGGGAAGTGTAGCTGACCAGATAACGGTCTTGTGTGGCGACAGCGATATCACCGACGACGGGATTGTTTACCAATTCCGTAATAATGCCGTCCGTTGTGTCTGCCGAAAGCATTCGTTTGTAAAGTTCCGTGCCCTGATACATTACCAGACCGCCGCTGTTTAAAATACAGACATCCGGTTTTAAGATATCACAGATCCGTTTTGAAGCCCATTCCGAACGAGCCGTGGCGATTGCAGTCATTATTCCATTGGGTTTGCATTTTTCAAAAGCCGCGACAGAGCGTTCGGATATTGATTTATCGGTTTTCAGCAATGTACGGTCCAAATCACAAACGATCAATTTTATCTTCATTATAGCTCCTTTAAAAGCCAACGGGCCAAACAAAGTTCTTTCAATAGATTATATCATTCAATCAAATATTCGCCAATAAAAAAGTTTAAAATTTCTGTCGAATTTTCTTGACAAGTTCATTTAAACTATGTTATCATAGCCGCAAAGGAGAGGTTACTCCGAATGCGTTGATCCGTACACGGTACGTTCATCACGCATGCCCAAGTTGATCTTTAAACGCGCACTGTGAGGCCGGCAAGATTGAGGGTATAACTGTATCGTTATAACTATGATCTTGCCAGAGAATCGGCAGGATCATTATTTATATACGGAGGTGGCGGACAATGAAGCTTAAATTCAAAGTAATGGACGCAGACGCGATGAATCGCGCTCTTATCCGCATCGCCCATGAAATCGTAGAAAAAAACAAGGGCACCGATGATTTGTGTTTTATCGGGATACGGCGCAGAGGCGTCCCGCTTGCAAAAGCGCTTTCAAAAATCATCAAGCAGTTTGAAAACACCGAAATCCCCGTGGGAATACTTGACATCACATTATACCGCGACGACCTGACGCTTACTGCACAGGATCCGGTGGTAAACAGCACAGACATTCCGTTCGACATGAACGGCAAGAAAGTCATTTTAGTGGATGATGTGCTTTTTACCGGACGGACTGCAAGAGCGGCGATCGATGCGGTATTTTCTTTCGGAAGACCGGCGAACATTCAACTGATTGCATTGATAGACCGCGGACATCGAGAACTGCCGATCCGTGCAGATTATGTGGGCAAGAACATTCCGACAGCGTTAACGGAATTGGTCGCAGTAAAATTACCGGAATTCGACGAAGAAGAGGGGGTTTATCTCTACGAAATTTGATCGCGGTTATTTTGTGGGCTTCCACTTAATAATATATAATTTCTCTCCCGAAAAACAGAAAGGACGGTCATAACCAATGAAACTCATCTACGACGTCAAAGACAAGCCAAAGTTCGGACAACTGCTGCTATTCGCACTTCAGCAGTTACTGGCAATCATGGCCGCGACCCTGGTCGTTCCGATCATCGTGAACAACTCGGGTGCAACAAACCTCGAAATGGATCCCGCGGCGGCACTTCTCGGTGCAGGCGTAGGCACTTTGATTTACCTCCTGTTTACAAAAGGCAGAAGCCCGGTTTTCTTGGGAAGCTCGTTTGCCTTTATGACCGCAATGTTCTCGGCGACAGCCTTCGGCTATTTCGGAATTATCGCAGGTGCTATTTTGGCCGGTCTCGTCTATGTCATCATCGCAGCTATCATCAAAATTGTCGGCACCAAATGGGTTTCCAAACTCATGCCTCCAGTCGTTATCGGTCCGACGGTTGCTCTGATCGGACTTTCTCTGGCGGGCAGTGCGGTCGGTAACCTCACAAAAGCTTCCGCAACCGGTCAGACATATAATCTGATTGCAATTCTCTGCGGTCTGATCACACTGGCGGTAACCGTTGTCTGCGCCACTTATGGCAAAAAACTTTCCAAGCTGATTCCGTTCATCATCGGTATTCTGGCCGGATATGCAGCTGCTTCCGTCTTTACAGTCATCGGAAATGCAACCGGCGTCGAATATCTGAAAATCATCAATTTCTCCGCACTTCAGACGAACTTTGCCCCGGTGACATTTGAAAGCTTTATCCATGTTCCGAAGTTTGCATTTGTTCAGGCGATCACCGAAGCGCCGAATTTCGACTGGGCCAATATGGGCACGATCGCATTGCTTTATATGCCGGTTGCCTTCGTTGTCTTTGCCGAACATATCGCTGACCATAAAAATCTTTCTTCCATCATCGAAAGAGACCTGCTTGAAGATCCGGGCCTTTCGCGCACCCTTATGGGCGACGGTGTCGGTTCCATGGTCGGCGCATTCTTCGGCAGCTGCCCGAACACGACTTATGGCGAATCCATCGGCTGCGTAGCCATTACGAGAAATGCTTCGGTTTACAGCATTCTTTATGCTGCGGCCGGTGCGATTATCCTTTCGTTCCTAAGCCCGTTTGTGGCCTTCATCAACACGATTCCGGATTGCGTAATGGGTGGTGTCTGTATCGCACTCTACGGCTTCATCGCTGTCAGCGGCTTAAGGATGTTTAAAGAAGTTGACCTCAACAAGAACCGCAACCTGTTCGTCGTCAGCGTTATCTTAATCACAGGCGTCGGCGGTCTTGCACTGAACTTCGGAAAAATCACGATCACCGAAATCGCCGCAGCGTTGATTCTCGGCATTCTGACCAACGTCCTCCTTTCCGGTAAATCCGCACAGGAAGAATAATTCCTGTTCTCATAAAGACATACAAAAAGAGCGTTCGCAAAGCGAGCGCTCTTTTTGTATGCGCTTTTCCGTTCGCGTAAAATAAAAGACCGTTGGCGCAGAATTTCAATTTATATTTCTGTTTTATGATAATATAAGACGAATGCATGAGAATATGCCTTGATTTTATCAATATTAATCCATGTTTTTAATTACATTTCAGATTGACTGAATCCATATAAAATGATATTATATGCACGGGAGGATTTTATGAGTTTGCATTCAATCACGCATGAAGACGTTGCAGAATTATTAAAGAAGATTATCATCGCTCGCACACAAGCAACGGAAGAGAAAAATGACGAAACTTTGACTCAGTTGGCGAAAAAACAAGCCGAAACTGCAGAAGCTTATTTGCTGACAGACGACATCGAACAGTCCAGACACTATTTTACATATTCATCAGAGACGCTGGAACAGATCTCAGATCTTTGCGTCAAAGTGGATTTTTACGAACGCATCGGAAAGGCTTTTACCCGTGCGGGAAAGTTTTCTGACGCTTCGGGTTATTTTTTAAAAGCTGTAACGGCTTATGAAACTGTTCCGCAGGATACACCTGAGAGAAGAAACGAACTCGCACTGCTTTACAAATTCTGTGCATCGGCCATGTTAAAAACCCGCCATATCGACGATGCCGTTGCGCTGTTGACAAAAAGACGGGACATGTTAAAAAACGCTTATAAAGAAGCCGTTATTTTGTCCGATTTGTTGGGGTGGGCTGACGCTCTTTACGATCTCGGCAGCGCATACAGCCATTACGAAGCTTTTGATGCGGCTTTGAAATTATACGATGAAGCCATTTCGCTTTATAATACCGCGGAGAGAGATTTTAAGGCCGATTCACGCAGAGAGATTGCAAATTGCCTGATCAGTATCGGCGGAATTTATGAGTTGAATAAAGACTATCAATCGGCTCTTGAACAATTTGAAAAAGCACTGGAGATCAACCGGCGGCTTGCCATCAGAGACGGAGACGAATCCTCACTGAAACACTTATCCGCAAGCTGTACACATACGGCGGAGCTCTATGAAATGATGGAGCGCTTAGTTGACGCGCTGGCACTTTTTCGTGAAAAAGCCGATGTCAATCTTCGCCTTTCAAAACTCAAACCCGTGATTGAAGCACCCGAAATTCTTTTTCTCGTACCATCCGAAAATTTTGCTCAACGGCTCGAACGGCTTGAATCAAAACTACCTTGGTATTCGTTGCTCTTTGAAATGGACAATCCGGGCCACGACAAATTATATATCACCTATTATACAATGGGACGTTTTACCGAAGAACTTGCAAGAAAGAATAATCGTCCGGAGCTATATGACGAATCATTAAAACTGTTTGAAGCATCTGAATCCATTTTAAACACACTTACCGAAGAATTTTCAGATTTAAAACTGGATGCCCAACTGCGTGAAATTAAATCTGCAGTCAAAAGAATTCATTCATATATTAATCAAAAAGGGGAATTTGAAGAATAAATCTTTCAAACCCGATCAGCGAAAGGATGGTTTATCATTATGATGAATGAGCGTTTGATCAATGAATTGGCTATCAACGGAGGTCCCAAAGCCGTACCGAATCCATTGCCGCCGAGAGGGCATTTCGGTGCCGAGGAAAAGGCCGCTGCAAACCGTATCATCGACGAGGCCATTTCAAAAGGCGTCGCACCGGGATACGGCGGTCCCGAAGAGGAAATTTTCTGTAAAGAATTCTCCGAGATGATGGGCGGCGGGTATGCCGACGCGGTCAACGGCGGAACTACGGCGGTATTCGTCGCACTCCGCGCTCTGGAACCCGAGCCGTTTTCCGAAGTCGTCGTCGGCCCGATCACCGATCCGGGCGGAATCATGCCGATTGTGATGGCCAACTGCATCCCAGTGGTGGCGGACGCCTATCCGGGCTCTTTCAATACCAATCTCGAAGCTGTTAAAAAAGCCGTCACCAACCGCACGTCTGTGATTATCATCCCGCATATCGCCGGCGAACCTGCTGAAATTGATAAAATTTGTGAATTCGCAAAATCCAAAGGGATAAAAATCGTCGAGGACTGTGCGCAAGCACACGGCGCAAAACTAAACGGTAAATTGGTCGGCACCTTCGGCGATATCGCTGCCTATTCAATGATGTTCGGCAAGCATACCTGCATGGGCGGACAAGGCGGCGTGGTTTTCACGAAAGACGAGGATTTATATTGGAAAGTCCGTCGGTATTCCGACCGTGGTAAACCGTTCGGCCTGCCCACCGGAAGCACCAACTGTGTCGCTTCGTTAAACTTCAACGGAGACGAACTGGGCTGCGCCATCGGACGCGAACAGATTAAAAAGACTGCTGCAATCGCCGAGGGCAGACGCAGAGTTATCAATAAGATCCTCTCCGAAATAGCCGAGGTCAAAGCGCTCCGTCAGCCCGAATTCATCCCCGGATCGGAACCGTCGTTTTGGTTTTGGAGACTGTTGTTCGACGACAGCACCGTTAACTGTACCAAACAGGAATTCGGCAAAGCGGTTGCCGCTGAGTGCAATATGAACGTGCTGCCCGATTATCCCGGACTGCCGTTTACCTTTGATTGGTTTCAAAATCAACGCGCATTCGGCACAGGGCATTTCCCATGGTCCGCACCGCAAAATATCAGCGGAAACAAGATCACAAATCTTGACGATATGCCCGTCGCCAAAAAATCAATCGAAGATACGATTTTGTTCTATATTTTCGAAAGCTGGAGCGATGAGGACTGTGTAAACGTCGCAAAGGCCATTAAAAAAGTATATAACGCCTACAAAAAATAAGAGGTTTTTATCATGAGAATTGACGATCACAATCATGCCGACTGGTATGGATATAACTTTGACAGATTTATTGAAAACATGGATGAACGGGGAATTGATATCACATGGCTTCTTTCATGGGAGTGTCCGGACGATGAATTTGATCCCAACACGCTGCATGTGTTTGCACATAAACCGGGCGTTGGACCCGTCCCGTTTGAAAATTGTCTGGCTTATAAGTTGAAGGCTCCCGACCGCTTTGTACTCGGTTATGCGCCCGATCCGAGAAAACCCGGCGCAATCGATCGGTTAAAATCGATGAAATCCCTGTATGATGTTCGGGTTTACGGAGAAATCAAACTTCGTATGATGTACGATAATTATGACGCAATCCGTATGTTCCGATATTGCGGAGAGCAGGGCATGCCGGTTCTGGTTCATCTGGATTATGAGTTTGACAAAGGCGGGCATCCGTTTCCCAACTGGTGGTACGGCGGCGGCATCGATGCGTTTGAACGTGCCATTGCCAAATGCCCCGAGACCAATTTTCTGGGACATGCTCCCGGTTTCTGGGCGCATATCTCAGGCGATGACCAATTTGATAAAGATCCGTATCCTACCGGGAAAGTGCAGCCGGGCGGTAAAATTATCGAGATGCTCGAGAAATACCCGAACTTCTATTGTGATATGTCGGCGGGTTCGGGCGCAAACGCACTCGACCGCGATCATGAATTTTCACGAAAATTTTTAATTGATTATCAAGACCGTGTTCTTTACGGGCGTGACTGGTTCGATAACCGCCATCAGGAAGTTTTGGCCACGCTCAATCTGCCTCAAGAGGTTTTAGACAAAATCTATTACAAGAACGCGTTAAAGCTCGTTCCGCTGGATTGAGGTATTTATGATCATCTTACAGCCCCATGAAAAAAGATCAATCAAATGCGCCATCTTTGATTTCGACGGAACACTTTCGACGCTGCGCTGCGGCTGGGAAGAGGTCATGCGCCCGTTGATGTACGAATGCATCACAGGCGATAAACAACTTTCCGAATCAGAAAGAGAACGAATTAAAGCAGATATTTATGCTTATGTCGACGAATCGACCGGCATCCAGACTATCGGACAGATGAAATGGCTCACTAATGCTGTAAAGGAATACGGCTTTAATCCGGGCGCATCGGATGATCCGTGGTTTTATAAGGCCGAATATAATCATCGGCTGATGGAACATGTCGCCGTAGAACGTGACAAGCTGATCAATGGCGAAATTAAACCCGAGACCTATCTGATCCGCGGCTCGGAAGCGTTTTTGAAAACGCTGAAAAGTCATGGGATCAAACTTTTCGCCGCCAGCGGAACCGATGAAGAAGACGTGATTAAAGAGGCGACCGCACTCGGCCTTGCAAAATATTTCGACGAAATCGCCGGTTCGAAACCGCATTCGGAACAGTGTTCTAAAGATGAGGTCATCAAAAAGCTGTTAAAAGAGAATAGTGAGATGATCGTAATCGGCGACGGTAAAGTTGAAATCCGCTTGGGCCGTGAAAATGGTGCGCTGACACTCGGTGTTGCCTCGGATGAACAGGCGAGGCAGGGAATAAACCCCGTAAAGGGAAAGCGCCTTACAGTATCCGGTGCACATGCGATTGTCGGCGACTTCGGAGATCTTGATGAAATCATGGAGTGGATGTTATGAGCAACAGAGACAAACAGTTGGATACCTCGGGGCTGAAGATGTTTTCTTCAAAAGATCGAATCAATTTGGTTACAATAAAGGGTCTGATGACCCCGGGTGTCACGCCGCATCCGGAGTTTTCCGCAGACGGTTTTGACGAGCTGGTGGAGCGCATTCTAACCGCACGAAAAAACGGGCGTCCGGTGATCTGGAGTATGGGTGCGCATGTGATCAAAAACAATTTATCTCGATACATCATCGAGTTGATCAAAATGGGTATCATCACACACGTGGCTTCAAACGGCGCAGGCAGCATTCACGATTTTGAGTTGTGTTATCTGGGCGGCACCAGCGAAGACGTTCCCACGGCCATCGAGGACGGTTCTTTTGGCATGTGGGAAGAGACCGGTGCCTGGATGAACGAAGCGATCTCGGCGGGTGCAAAAGATGGTATCGGCTATGGTGAATCGCTGGGCAGATACATTGACCGAAACCCGCAGAAGTTTCCGTTTCGAAACGACTGCGTGATTTATCAGTGCTACACCCACGACATTCCCGCAACTTATCATATCGCTTTGGGCACCGACATCATTCACCAACATCCGACCTGCCGCATGGAAGACATCGGTAAGTGCAGCGGAATCGATTTTAAAAAAATGTGCAACAGTGTCTCACAACTTGACGGCGGCGTCTATTTGAACTTCGGCTCATCTGTGATCGGACCCGAGGTGTTTTTAAAAGCGCTTTCCATCGCACGCAACCTCGGTTATCCGACTTTCCATATCACAACCGCGAATTTTGACCTGACCGACCTCGGCGATTTCCGCAAAAAGATCGGTTATAATGACCCGAATTATTACTACAGGCCGCGGAAGAATATCGTCAACCGTCCGACCAGCATGGGCGGCAAGGGCTGGCATTTTGTCGGAAACCATCTGGCAACCATTCCGACGCTGTATGATAAAATTGCGGAGGGACTGCGCTGTGACTGATATCAGAGAATTACTGAGCCGGATCGACCGCGTAAAAATCGGCGTGATCGGCGATTTCTGCGTCGATATCTATTGGCACGCGGACATGACGAGAAGCGAACTCTCCCGCGAGACGCCGCATTTCCCGCTGCCCGTTTATAAAGAACAGGTCTATCTCGGGTCCGCCGGCAATGCAGCCGCCAATATTGCGGCGCTGAAACCGGAAAAACTCTTTGTCTGCGGCATTTACGGCGACGACTGGCGAGGCGCTCTGATGAATCAGAAATTTCAAGAGATCGGGGCCGACACTGCCGGCATGATCTGCGAAAACGGACGTCTGACCAACGCCTACTGCAAGCCGATCCGGCACGGGATGTCCGATACGGTCTATGAGGACCCGCGCCTCGATTTTTATTCGAATACGCCGATATCGGCTGACAGCGAAAACCGCATCATTGAAGAATTAAAGAAAATGGCGAAAAAAGTCGACATCATCTGCGTCAACGATCAATTTGAAAACGGCGTAATCACGGAAATGGTCCGTGCCGCCGTCATTGAAATCGCGAGGGCAGGGAAAGCGGTTATCGTTGACAGCCGCAACAACATCAACAAATTCTCTTATGTTACCGTCAAACCCAATGAGACCGAATTTTGCCGTGCATTCGGCGTAAATTCGCTGGAACCGAGCCAATACGGAACTTATGCGCTCAATTTTGCCAATGCAAAACACTGCAATGTGCTGCTCACGTTGGGGCCGAACGGATCGATGTACTGCGACGGGAAAAGCGTCACCTCTATACCCGCGAAAGACAGGGATGCAAAAGGCCCGTTTGATATCTGCGGTGCGGGGGATACTTTCATCTCCGCGTTTTCCTGTATATCCGCAACCGGCTGCGATCCGATCATCAGCGCGGAAGTCGCATCAGCCGCATCGGCGGTGACAATCAAAAAAATTGGCGTCACGGGAACCGCAACGCGCGAAGAAATCGCTTCTGTATTTTAGATTTATCTGATATTTTATACTTGCTTATTACATTTGCTTTTTGATTTTTTTAAGCGCACCTTTTTCGAGGCGGGAAATCTGGGCTTGGGAGATTCCGATCTCCGAGGCCACTTCCATTTGCGTTTTTCCTTCGAAAAAGCGCAAAGATAAAATTTGCTTTTCCCGATCCCCAAGTGCATTGATTGCCTCACGCAGCGAAATCTCATTGAGCCAGGCGTTGTCGTCGTTTTTATCGCTGATTTGGTCCATGATATAAAGCGTATCACCCGAATCGGAAAAAACGGGGTCATATAAGGATACCGGATTGACTAAGGATTCGAGTGCAATCACAACTTCCTCTTTCGGGATATTCAGCTCTTTTGCAATCTCCTCAATATTGGGTTCACGGGAGAGTTTGTTCGTCAGTTTTTCTTTGGCTTGCATAGCTTTATAAGCCAGATCTTTGGTTGAACGGCTGACTCGGATCGGATTATTGTCACGCAAAAACCGCCTGATTTCACCAATAATCATCGGGACTGCATAGGTGGACAGCATCACGCCATGCCCTTCGTCAAAATTGTCGATGGCTTTGATTAATCCGACACAACCGACCTGAAATAAATCATCGGGGTTCTCTCCGCGGTTTGTAAAGCGTTGAATCACGCTTAAAACCAACTTCAGATTTCCGTTAATCAATTCTTCTCTGGCGGCTTTATCGCCCTTTTTGGAACGCTGCATGAGATTGGTTTTTTCGCTCTGGGTAAGGGTTTTCAGCTTAGAAGTGTTGATTCCGCTGATCTCTACCTTGCTGTTTTGCAAGAGAATCCCTCCCATCTCGGCGGTTGTTTCAACACATAAAGTATTTGCCGAAACGGGTATGAAAATTCAAAAATTCGGGGGAAAATCGCGGAACATTTTGGTAGAAATACCTTGTTTATATTTCCCGAAAAAACAGCATAGCATCAACAGTGAAAACAACAGCACTGTAAAGTTAATATACTTTATAGCCAAATATATACCAGATACGAAAAGAGAAGCAAGTGCAAAAACATTAATTGTAAGAATAAAAACGGGTGAAAGTATTTCCCGTAAAATTCGATCTCCGTCCAACGGCGGAACAGGGATCAGATTGATCGCGGAAAGGAATAAGGAGATAACGCCTATTTGATTATATCCCAATAAGAAGGCTGCTGCCGAAAGTGTCAGCCCGGCAAACGGACCTGCGACGGTAATAAGAATTTCACGAAGAGATGTAACCGGACTCTTCACGATCCCGAATCCGATAACGGTCAAATTGAACTCCTTTATTTCTGCATTGAAAATCAAACATGCGAAAAGATGGCCGAATTCATGAACCAAAGCACATAACAAAATAATAACGGCCGTTTGATCGATGCAGATAACCGCACCCAAAACCGCGACCGCCCAAAAGCTGATGGTAATTTTTATTTGACTGCCGCTTACAGAATCCATTCTGGATCTACATAGACGCCGTTGATTCGAACTTCAAAATGCAGATGCGGTCCCGTTGACCAGCCCGTGCTGCCGACAGTGGCGATCTTTTCTCCGCTTTTTACGCTTGCACCTTTGCTCTTCAACAATTTCTTGCAGTGTGCATAAAAGGTTTGAGTGCTGTCACTGTGCTGGATGAGCATGTAATATCCCCAAACGTCGCTGTAACCGCGCTCAATGACTTTACCTGCGGCAGCTGCATAAATGGCAGTACCTGAATTTGCGGCAATATCGGTACCGGTATGAAAACCGAATAAACCTGTGATCGGATGATAACGGTATCCGAATTTGCAAGTGATCTTTCCCGTGATCGGCGCATTTAGTTTTACGTCGCTGAAATACGGTTCAAAACTGCAGCCGTCCGGCGCTTTTAACAGACCGCCTTCGGCTTTCTGCGCAAAACTATCGGTTTTTGCGGTATCGGTCTCGGTCAGCAACGATACCGGTACGAGATCGCCGCAATAGGTGACGGTCTCCTCATTATCAATTTTATAATTGCTGATGCTAATCGTCTGAACAGCCAATATATCCTCTCCGGAAACGGAGAGACCTGAAAGTATATCCTGAAGCTCGGAGGTCTCGGTCTCTTCGGGCACTTCACTTTCTTCCGGCTGCGTTGAGGTCGCAGGCTCGGAGATCTCTGATTCCCCAAGCTGTCCGGCGATATATTCGGCGAGTTTCTCCGCAGCCGTCTGCTGTGAAGATGTCTCGGAAGACGATGTTTCCCCGATTGCGCCGCCGATGAAACCATTGATCTTTTCAAATGTATCAGCAGCAAAGGCCTTGATTAATAACAATGAAGCAATTAATAGAAAAACGACGATACACTGCAGCTCAAACACTGATAATGGCGATTTTTTGGGCTGAGAATCGGGTTGTTTCTCCCGGTCGTTTTGCGGCTTGTTGTAACGCCTGTATGTGGTCATATCAATCATCCATCCTTTTCGCGGCGTTTGTATCTGTGCAAAATATATGAGCGCATCAACGAAAAAATGAACTTGACAGCCGGAGTGGGGAATGTTAAACTTGGTACAGCAATTCTAGGAGGTTTTATATATGCAAAATGCACCGACCGTAAAACTCGGAATCGTCGCAGTCAGCCGCGATTGTTTCCCAAAAGATCTCTCTCGGGAAAGACGTTCCGCCGTGGTTGCCGAATGCAAGAAACTCGGTTTTTCTGTTTTTGAATGTCCGCAGATCGTCGAGGACGAACCGGATGTACCCAAAGCGCTCTCCCAGTTGAAAGATGCCGGTGTGAACGCAATGGTCGTCTTTTTGGGGAATTTCGGCCCTGAAGGGCCCGAGACCATGCTTGCCCAACGCTTTGAGGGACCGGTTATGGTGGTTGGCGCCGGCGAGGAAAACAGCGGGGACGCGTTGATGGGGAATCGCGGAGACGCCTACTGCGGAATGCTGAATGCCTCGTTTAATCTCGGTTTGCGCAAAGTCAAAGCCTATATCCCGGAATATCCGGTCGGCACGCCCGATGCAGTGGCGGCAATGATTGAGGAATTTATTCCGATTGCCCGAGTTTACGTCGGAGTGAAAAAGCTGAAGATTTTTTCGTTCGGCCCCAGACCGTTTAATTTTATCGCTTGCAACGCGCCGATCAAGCAACTTTTCGATCTCGGCGTTGAAATCCAGGAGAATTCGGAACTTGACCTGTATGACGCCTATTTGAAACACGCAGATGATCCGCGCATTGCACAGGTCAAATGCGAGATGGAAAACGAGCTTGAGGGACACAATAACTTCCCGGCAGTCATGGATAAACTTGCCCAATACGAGATTACGCTCATCGATTGGCTCGAAAATAATCTGGGTATCTGTGAATACGGCGTTTTTGCCAACAAGTGCTGGCCGGCGTTCCAGACCATGTTCGGCTTTGTCCCGTGCTATGTCAATTCCCGTCTGGCGGCAAAAGGCTATCCGGTCGCCTGCGAAACCGACTCCTATGGCGCGCTGTCCGAATACATACTCTATCTTGCGACCGGAATGACGCCGACGCTGCTCGATGTCAACAACACGGTCCCGGCCGATATGTATAAAAAGAACCACCGCACCATCGGAAGCCTCACCAATGAAGAATTGTTCATGGGGTTTCATTGCGGAAACACTTCCATGTGCAATCTGAAACCTAAGACCGGCGCATTGAAATATCAGTTGATTATGAAACGTCTGATCGAACCCAACAGCGAACCCAATGTCAGCCGCGGAACGCTAGAAGGTCAGCTGAAACCCGGTGATGTCACGATGTTCCGCATTCAAGGCGCCGCAGAAGGTCATATTTCGAGTTATGTTGCACAGGGGCAGATTCTCGATATCGATCCCTGTTCATTCGGCGGTATCGGTGTTATGGCAATCCCGGAAATGGGCCGGTTTTACCGCCACGTCCTGATTGAAAAACACTTTCCGCACCACGCCGGAATCGGATTTGCACACGTCGGAAAAACCTTATTCGAGGTGTTGAAACTGCTCAGCGTCGAAGACATCAACTACAATCAACCGGCGTCACTACCTTATAAAACGGAGAATCCGTTTAAATAAACATCATAAAAGAGCAGGGGCCGCAGCAATTGCTGCGGCCCCTGCGTTTTATGACGTTTTTAGTGTGTCATCAAGTCTATGTAACCGGGTGGGGTTTTCTGCGAATCGGAAATTTTTTTCTGAACAGGCAGAACGGCGCATAGAAGAGAAATGCGCCAAGGCACATCAATGGAATATAGATTAAGTCATTGATAAACCAGCCGTATCTTTGACAAATTGCTTTGAATACGATCAGTGGTGAATTTGCCGGGCCGATATAAAAATTATTCATCGAGCCGCCGGAGACTTTCCAAAAAGCACAGTTGATACCGAAGGCAATTCCGCATAAAACTAAATAGAGCAGCACCGCCCGTTTATAATTTTCAAGTTTTAGACCCGCACGGCCCGAAAAACCCAGATAAAGTCCGACAAATACCAGTGTCATATGCCAGACGAACGCATGGATTGTAAGCGTCCAATAGTTATGTACAAGCCCCGATGGTTCGGTGAATGCGATAAATCCGCCGAATAGATTGAATGCAAGCATGAAATCGTACATCGCGCCTGAAACGGTTTTATTTTTCAATAACGGTGCAATCACGCACAAAAACATTGGGATGGAACAAAGCTGAAAAGGAAACAACCACCAAATTTTGCTTATGTCTCGGTTATAAACAACAAAATAACGGAAGGAAATTTTATAAACTTCGAAAAGAATTAGTAACAAACCAATTCCAATGAGCAAGAAACGATTTTGTTTATCGTTCAATTTACGCAGCCGCCATGCTAAAAAAATGCTGAGTGCAAGACCGACGAAAAAGAACGTCAGATGAAAACTCCCGTATGCAGGAGGAGGCGTCATTTCCCACGCGGTCCAATTTAAAAACCTGATAAACATTACTTTAAAACTGTGCCGGCTTCAGTATTGTTTTTACGGCACAGCACCATGATTTTTATTTACTCTCGCTCACTGCGCAATACAAAAATCGAACCGACCGCAGCAGCAAGTCCGACGGCAAGTCCCAACCAGATGGATACATACCGGAACAACGCCCAATATGCAGCGCTGTAGACGAGATACACACCCGCTCCGATGGGAATATAGATCATTGAATCCTCCTCACGGGCCAATGCACTGGAGGCGAGATAAGCCGCCAGAATAATGATAAAAGAGGTCAGCAGAACTTCGAAAAGAGCAATCCCGAAATCCACGACGGGGATTTGTAAGAGCGCATCGGCGTTTTGCTGATATTGTTCCGCTGTCATGCCGCCCTCTGTGACAGTATAATTGCCGAGAAGCAGTTGCAGATAACTGAAATGCTCCTTCGCCCCATCCAATAATTTGAACGCAGCAGCACCGGCGCCAATGGTGAAAAAATCTTTGTATCTGTAAGAAAAATTGACAAAAACTTTGACACTGAAATAGGCGCAGAAAGCCAAAATAATGGCTTGAATCGCAAAAACGATCATCTGAACGCCGAATGCGTTTGAATCAAACGCCCCGGTCGATAAAGAAATTTGTTTTGCAATGTAATCGACCGCATCCACAAGCAGGAAAACAAACAGGCCGATGATGAACACACGGAATTTACCGTGCAGCTTCAAACAGGAAAACAGCGCAAGAAAGAGCACCCCCAGCAATTCAAGGACTATGCTCACATACAACAAAAGAATATGCGTGTTCATTTTTTATCCTCCGTAAAATGAAATTCCGCAATCGTTTCAAGCGATTTGCGTTGTTTCGTCCGAAGTGTATCATTTGCCGCATAACCGATTGCAATCACCAGACGAACGCGTTCCTGTTTTGATATGCCAAGCAAATCTTTCAGTTTGGTTTCGTTAAGCCATCCGAGAATACAAGTGGACAGACCCAGATCCGTGGCTTCCAAACAGAAATGTGCCACCGAAAGCCCGATATCAATCGGTGCAAACTGCTGATCCTTTACTTTGCCGCCAAGTCGGGACATTAAATTTGCTTCACTCTCCAGCACAACCGCAAAAGCCGGACTGTTGCTTGCGAACTTGTTCATGCCCATGTCCTGAACGCATTTTGCAACCTTTGGGCTGAGTTCCGGTTCGTTAACGACAATATAGCGCCAAGGCTGTGAATTGCACGCCGACGGTGCAAGACGTGCCGATTCGACACATCTTAGCAGTTTATTGTTTTCAACCGGAGCATCCTTGAAATTGCGGCAGCTCTCACGCTTTTGAATGAGTTCAAAAAACTCCATATTAATTTGACACCTCGCATAATATATTTTCGATCTGCCAGTTGACCGGTTCAATACCGTTATTAACAAGAAATTGATTGGCCTTGGAGAAATGCTTACATCCGAAAAAGCCGTTATAAGCCGAGAGCGGACTCGGATGGACAGTGGTCAGCACCAAATGGTTGGGATGGGTCAGGATGGGCACTTTGGCTCTGGCGTTTGCGCCCCATAATAAAAATACAATCGGATTGGGGTTTTCATTGAGCAATTCTACGATTTTAGTGGTCAGCAGTTCCCATCCGGCACCCTTGTGGCTGTTCGGTTGGCCTTCACGGACTGTGAGCACCGTATTGAGCAGCAACACGCCCTGTCTTGCCCAAGTGGTCAGCTCTCCGTGATTCGGGGGATTGATTCCGAGATCTGATTTGATTTCGGTAAAAATATTTTTGAGGGAAGGGGGTGGTTCGATGCCTTTTTTCACCGAAAAGCACAACCCGTGCGCCTGTCCGGGACCGTGATAGGGATCCTGTCCTAAAATGACAACTTTAACTTTGGAATAAGGCGTATATTTCAAAGCGTTGAAAATATCATACATACTCGGATAGACCCGGTAATGTGAATATTCGGATTTTAAAAATTCTCTGAGTTTCTGATAATAAGGCGCTTCGAATTCTCCGGCGAGTAATTCGTCCCATTCGTTACCGATGCAAACCATCCGCGCACCTCCCGTTTAATACCAATTATAGCCGTTGAAGGGGCTGTGGTCAAGACCGAGACCATAACACGAAAAAAATCCTCACAAAAGAGTTGAAAATTGCCTTTGAATGTGGTATAATACCACGGAATTCGCATGCGTCGGGTTCTCAAAGGGGTGCCGTTCATTACGGTTCTTTGAGCGGGGCACTGTCTCCCCAAAGCGGCGCAGAGGATCTAAAACCAAAATTTTAGGAGGAAACCACAATGGCAGTCGTATCCATGAAACAGCTGCTGGAAGCCGGCGTCCACTTCGGACACCAGACCAGACGCTGGAACCCCAAAATGGCTCCGTATATCTTCACGGAGCGTAACGGCATCTACATCATCGACCTTCAGCAGACCGTGAAAAAGCTCGACGAAGCGTATATGTTCATCCGCAGCGTCGCGGCAGAGGGTAAACCGATCCTGTTTGTCGGTACCAAAAAACAGGCACAGGATTCTATCAGAGAAGAAGCAACGCGTTCCGGCGCACATTTTGTCAATGCAAGATGGCTGGGCGGCATGCTGACCAACTTCCAAACCAATCATAAGAGAATCGCCCGTCTTGCCCAACTGCGCAAGATGGAAGAGGACGGCACGTTCGACATCCTTCCCAAAAAGGAAGTCATCAAACTCCGCCTCGAGATCGAAAAGCTTGAAAAATTCCGCGGCGGCATCAAAGAGATGGCCAAATTGCCGGGCGCATTGTTCATCGTCGATCCGCGCAAAGAACGCAATGCCGTCTCCGAAGCCAGAAAGCTCAACATTCCGATCGTCGCTATCGTTGATACCAACTGCGATCCTGACGAGATTGACTATGTCATCCCGGGCAACGATGACGCTATCCGCGCTGTTAAACTGATCACCGGCGCAATGGCAGATGCCATTCTCGAAGCCAGACAAGGTGAATCGGATGTCGCAGCCGCGACGGAAGAAACAGCTGCGACGGAAGAAGCAGGCGAAACAGCTGCTGAATAATACCGCTGAATCAAAAGCATCATATGATTGATAAAAATGATCTTTTTACAGCGTTTTCAGAAAGCTCAAAAGATTTGTTTATGAAAGGAATGGAACTAATATGGGATTTACCGCTAAAGACGTAGCAGATCTGCGCACCAGAACGGGCGTAGGTATGATGGATTGCAAAAAAGCGCTTACAGAGGCGGACGGCGATACCGAAAAAGCAATTGAGATTCTGCGCGAAAAGGGCCTTGCCGCAGCGGCAAAAAAGGCCGGCAGAATCGCCGCAGAAGGTATGGCTTATTCCGAGGTCTGCACGAAGTGCAAAAAAGGCGTTGTTGTCGAAGTCAACTGTGAAACCGACTTCGCCGCCAAAAGCGATCCTTTTAAAGAGCTTGTTGCTAAAATTGCAAATGTCATTCTGACTCAAAAACCGGCCACTGTCGAAGAACTTTTAACCAAAGACTGCGACGGTCAGCCCCTTGAGTCCTATTTAAAAGATAAAATTTACACCATTGGTGAGAACATCTCGATCCGCCGTTTTGTCGTGATGGACGGGCATCTGATGTCCTATGTCCACGGCGGCGGCAGAATCGGCGTTTTGGTCAAGTTTGACACCACCGACGCCATCGCTGCCACCGATAAATTCGTTGAGGCAGCCAAGGATATCGCAATGCATATCGCAGCGATGAACCCGCTGTTCCTGTCGGCAGAGAGCGTCGACGAAGATACGCTCGCTAAAGAGCGTGAAATCGCCAAAACCTCTGCAATTAACGAGGGCAAACCCGCCAATATCGCAGAGAAAATCGTCGAAGGCAGAATCAAGAAGTATTACAAAGAGGTCTGTCTGATCGAGCAGGCGTTTGTCAAAGACGCTGACATCTCCGTTACCCAATACCTCAACGGTGTTGGCAAAGAACTCGGCGGTGAGATCAAGGTTGTCGCATTCGAGCGTTATGAGCGCGGCGAAGGTCTTGAAAAGAAAGAGGACAATTTCGCTGACGAAGTCGCCGGCATGATCAAATAAATCGGACTTGCGGCATATAAAGTGAATTAAAAATGAGGCGCTGATGACAGCGCCTCATTTTTTTATCTAACGCAATTAATTTTATAAAAGAAGTGTTTTTAGGGATAGTCAACCCTACTCGAGCCCGGAGCCTTGGAATGCTGTTGGATCAATATATGTGACACTCACGGGAATAGTCAATTGCGTAAGAGCGGTGCAGCTGGCAAATGCATATTCCATGATGCTTTCTATGCCATAACCCAACGTAACATCATACAAACTTGAACATCCTGCAAAGGCAGCATAACTGATTTCCGAAACACTCCCCGGTATTACTACTCGTGTTAATCCCGTACAGTTCACAAATGCTGATTCACCCAAATAAGTAACACCACTAGGGATATCTACTTCTGTTAATGATATACAACCGTTAAAAGCACCGTCCCCAATGGTTTCAATACCATCGAGATCTAAATCATATAAACTCTGACAATCGCAAAAAGCGTATTCTCCTATTTCTAGAGCATCTATGTCTGCCGATATCAAATCATCACAACCGTAGAATGCATATGTATCGATTATTTCAGTGTTGGAAATATCGATTTCCTGTAAAGAATCACAGTCATAAAATGAATAATCACCAATAGTACCTACATTTGAAACGGTAACTTCCTCTAAAGAATCACAATTGCTAAATGCTTGACATCCTGTATCTTCTACATTTGTGAGTTCTACTTGTAATAAACCATTATTCCCAGAGAATGCATACATGCCTATGCTTTCGCAAGTATCTATCGTGACCGAAGATAAACTTGAACATCCGACAAATGCGTAATCTCCAATGATAAAATCATCAGATGATGAATTGATATTTACACTCGATAGGTTTTCACAATAGCCAAATGCATACATATCAATATTCTCAATGCTGTCCGGAAAAGATATATTGTTGATATTGGTATAATTAAATGCATAAGCCCCTATACTGGTGAGATTATTCGATAAGGTTACAGTTGACAGGTAATAACAACTATTAAAAGCATGGCTTCTTATGCTGGTTATGCTGTTTGGGATAACAATGCTTTCAAGATTTGTTGAGAAAAATAAACCATAATTAATATCGGTTAAACTGTTTGACAAACTGACACCGGAAATGCCGCTACAGGCAAATGCATATGCCCCAATGCTTGTTACACTATTTGGGATATTAATATTTGATAATCCAATAGTATATGTGAACGCCTGGTTGCCAATGCTGGTGACGGTATTGGGTATTATGATACTTGTTATTGTACTATATGAAAAAGCCTCGTCTCCAATTGCAGTAACGGTATAACCATTTATTTGTGTTGGAATTATAACAGAAGGACTGGTTCCGGAATATCCGGTAATGGTCAACGTATCATTTTGATTTTGCGTATAAGTAAAATCACAATTGGGTACCACCGCCATGGCATTGGAAAATTCCGAACTGCTTGTTCCGATTGTGGCCTTGACCTTGTAATAATGCGAATAACCGAGTGTAAAACCGGTATCGGTATAGCTCATGACGGTTGAGTTTGGCGCATACGGCTGATAAGTATATGAAATCGGTGCGTATACCCCGTTTTGACTATTTGAGTAATAAATCGTATAACCTGTTGCGGTCGGAACTTCATTCCATAAGATCAGATTCGTATCTTCATCTAGCGGTATAGCGGCGATCAGCTCAGGGGTGGGTAGAGGGATAATGCTTGAACTGTTTGACAGATAAGGGCCGGTATCATCATCTGTTGTTTGATAACCTTTTACTGCCCAGTAAAGAGTACAGTCCCCGTAATTATTGAAGATGTTATTCCAGTCAGTTGAAGATAAAGTATAACTTGTAGAAGTCAAGTATGCGGAATCAAATATTTCTGTAACTACCCCCGATTCCATTATATATATTGTAAGCTTAAATACATTGTTTGGATGATTTATACAACCGCCCGGATTCCATGTGAATGTGGGCGGCGATGATATTGCTGAAAACACAGCGCCGTCCGCTGGGCCTGTGAGTTCGGGAGACACATTATATTCAGAAAGGATATCCCCGAGTGCATATTCCTCTGAATCACTTAGATATGCATTAAAATAACTAACAAATTCGCTTAATGTTAGGCAATCACCGATATAAATATAATCACATATTGTCCTGAAATCGCAGTTCAGCGTATCAAAAGGTTCGTTTAAATCGTAATCGTCGGTAATATCCCAAAGGACACACTGAACCGCACCTTCGTTTGCTTCGCCGTTTGGAATGAAATTATCTCCGTTTTTGCGACCTGTTTCAATTGAGTAACCTGACCATAATAAATCACCTAATGTGCCGTTGCCATTTACTATTTCTCCAATATACTGTTCTTCGTTTATCATGTAATATTGTGTGTATAAGGAGAAATAATCCGCCCATCCCTCCTGCCATGCAAGTTTTGTGGAAAATTCTTTATCCTCTGTGTTACTATCCCAATAATTAGTATTAAAATTATGATCATTTGAAATTAAAAATGCAAATGATGTAAGAACATCCGCTACATAATGACCGTACTCATGTATAATAACATCCCAATTACTATAAACATTTAAACCTATAAACAAAGCAAGACCGCCATAAAATGAACTATAATCGGAATTTTCGCCAAATGGATTCGGATAGATGACTGGAAGGGAATCTAAATAATCACCATTGTTTATAATCTTCATAAATTCGGAAGCAAGCGCAACTGCTTGCTGAACCTGAATGGCCTTCATAGCGTTTGGACTCTCTTCATCCTGTTCCATATTAAAATTAACAATGCTTGGCGGAGGATAAGTAGCAATGTCTGAAAATGATTGGTATACATTATAAACTGCACCGATTATACCACCTATAATCGGACAAACAGAAACATTTGAACCCGCCGCAAGAACGCAAACTCTAATATCATAACCGCCGGTTCTCACGGAAGCGCCGTTTGTTATTTCAACAGTAGCTCGATCGGGTCGTCCCAGCTGAGCGTAAGCGAAAAGTCGGAGTAACTTGTAGATGCGTTGCTTTCTTCAGATTCGGACAAACTGACTGTGGCTTCTGTGTCAGAGCTTAGTTTCATTGCGCTGATGTTGATACCCGAAAAGGATATCATCAGCAGAAAAGCCATCACCGGAGCGGAAATTTGGAATAACTGTCTGAGCTTTTTCATTTTTTAACCTCCTTATTTCCTTGTAAATTATGGTGTATGGGATAATGTGGATGATTTTATATAAAATATGAAAAAATGAATAGGATGTTGGTTTTATGACATTATAATTTAAAATAGAAATTGATTATGATGCTTAAAATATTATATCTTAAACGATTATGTGGCGTAACTGCCCAAATACTCTCCGGTACTGGCGTCAATACAATATACATCACCAGCTCTGATTACCCAACATAGTTTTGTTGATTCAGGAATAAAAGAATAAATCTCGAAAGGATAATTTTCATAATTCTGTAGATTAAAGCGAGCGCTTCTCAGAGACATGGATTCTGTTTTACCAGCCCCGTTTTGAACTGCTATTTCACACGCTTCGGCGCTGTCAATTTCCCAGTCAGCCAGATCATAAGCCGTGAGAGAGATGTCGTCGTAGCATATACCCGACAGCAAGGGCGCAGGTTCGCTGTTTTTTTCATTGTATAAATGAACCACCAATACCGCGTTTTCGCTTTCCGAATAAAAGCCGATGTCCCAAATACCGGCTTTTCCTTCTTCAATCGGACTTTCCGGCTTCATTGCAGTTCCCTTGATATAGACGGGAACGGCATCATCGGGAAGCGTCTCTTGAGCAGATTTCATAATGTCCCAGGCCTCCTTGGCGGATATCTTATCAACAGGTGGCATTGTTGGCGGACACCCGGTCAGCATCGTTAGGGCAAGCAGGGCAATCAGGAATAGAATCGCTCGGTTTGCTTTTATTTTCATCACTTTTGCCTCCGTTCCTTCGGTCAGGTTGTCAGGCTTTCTATTAGTTTTCGGATCTGTCTAAATGATATGTTATTATTATGTTACCATATATTACAATAAAAGACAACCACTATTTGGGGATTGTATAATCGTTTTTATCGACAATTTTCGACATTTATACTGAATAATTCCTATAGAAAATTGAAAAGAACGTTTTAAGAATCTTAAAAATTATAAAAATCACTTGAAATGGAAATCAATATCGTTTATAATTTACCTCACACCACTTTTTAAATTTGCTGTGAATGACTTATGAGGGGGTATTTTATGATTGTGGGTTTCATCGGCGTCGGAAATTTGGCGTCCTCGGTGATCTCCGGGATGAGAAAGAGCGAAAAATTCAAAGAGACACAGCTTTTTCTCTGTGACAAATTCCCCGAGAAAGCAAAGTCACTTCTGGACAATCACACAAAACTCTGCGTCTCCGAGGCGGAAGTCATCGCCAATTCCGACTGCATTTTTATCGCCATTAAACCGGCCGATTTTGAACAGACCTTGAAAACGATTACGGACACGGCGGATGTATCCGGTAAATTCTTTGTCAGTACCGCTGCCGCAGTAACGACGGAGTATATCTCGTCCCGTCTTAACGATGCTCCTGTCATTCGGACGATGCCAAACTTACCGATTGCCAACGGCATCGGCGCAACCGCCGTTTGCGGAGGGCAGGGGACCGATAAGAAGCAGATTCAATTTGTCTGTGATATCTTCGAAGCAAGCGGCCTTTGTGTGGTCTTGCCTGAGGAAATGATGAACAAAGTGATCGCCGTCAACGGCAGCAGCCCTGCGTACGTTTATCTTTTTGCGAAAGCCATGGTCGACTGGGCCGTTCAAAACGGATTTGATGAAACTGTCGCTCGGCAGCTAGTTGCACAGACCATCAAGGGTTCCGCAGAGATGATTATAAAATCGGAAACATCGCTTGACGCCCTTGTCAAAGCTGTGTGTTCTCCGGGCGGAACGACCATTGAAGCCGTTAAAGTCCTGGAAGAAAGCGACTTTTGTAACACTGTGGCTCGGGCGATGGACGCCTGTACCGCCAAAGCCGAGATTCTGAAGAAATAATCCGAATACAAGCTCCTTTTCGCGCATATATTGGATCAGCATGTCCTTGCGAAAGGAGTTTGAAAATGAAAGATTTTTTGATCAGGTTTTCGCATACGCTGGGTTTGGACGAGCCGAGGATTTTAAAAAATTTCGGTATCTGCATTGCCGTTTTGGTCGGCGGTACTTTGATCGGCGCCATTGCGGCCGGAACATTATATTCAAATGATACAAGCGGTATTTCCGGTATTTACGACGGAATTTGCGCACAATATAACGAGCCGACATTCAGTTCTCTTTTTGTCCGATCGATACTTGTTTCATTTGCTTATTTTTTAATTTGCGGATTATCCGCAACCTTCGCATTCGGTGTTGCTGTTGCGGGTGCCGCACTATTTATCAGGGGATTATCCAGTGGTCTGATTGCCGGAACTTTATGCTGTTACCGACAGCTGAATGGCTTTACATTCTACATATTCGGATTACTGCCGGGTTTCATCATTTCTTGCAGTGCACTAATTTATGCGGCATCTCTTGGATTTGAAGGCTCAAAGGTTTATTTTAATTCGCTTTTGAAAAACGGAAAAAAGCGCGCCGGAAGTCAAATTCCGATATATGCGTATCCGTTATGCGTATTGGTCATTGCGGCCGGTTCGCTGTTAGATGGGGTTTTAGGGTTAGGGTTTTACAAATTACTTTAAAAGGAATGTTGAAGATGCGCGAAAGGTATTTGGAATACCTGAAAAGCGTCAAGAAAGTAAGACCCAATACTGCTTGTTGTTATTTAAACGACGTGGATCTTCTTGAACGCAAAATTAAGGATTTCGGAATCGATCATTTTGAGGACCTTGACACCGAATCATTCGGACTAATCATATCTTTTCTTGAGCACGAAGGGCGTTCTTCGGCTTCTCTGGAGCGTTTTGTCTCCGGAGTAAAAAACTTTTACGGGTTTCTTGTCTACGACGGGATATGCACCGTAAATCCGCTTACCGGGTATAATATTATTCATGAGCAGAAAAAGCTGCCCGTTATTTTAACTGAATCAGAGGTTTCCCGAATTCTTGCGCAGCCGGATATAGCCACTTTTAAGGGCATTCGTGATCGAGCGCTTTTGGAACTCTCTTATGCTTCCGCGCTCCGAATTACAGAACTGCTTGCATTAAATGTCGGGGATGTAAATTTGTCAAAATCCCAGATTCTCAGCAAATCCGCAAAAAAACGCAGAAATATCACAATCTATCCGACGGCCGTTAAAATTTTAGCGGAATACATGAACGCCTATACGAAAATGCTTCAAGCCCTTCCTACCCAATCAGCGCCGCTTTTTGTCAATCAGCAGATGACCCGCCTGACCAGACAGGGATTTTGGAAGATCATTAAAGATTATTCCAAAGACGCCGGAATTGTCAAGGAAGTAACGCCGTTGATGTTGCGGCAGAGTTACGCTTTTCATCTGGTCGGTAAAGGGGCAGGGGAAGAGGATATTATGCGTCTGATGGATTATCGCAATATCGCTTCGGCAAAAATTTACGCAATTAAATAATAGGAGATCTGCAAATCACATGAATGCTGACAAACGCGCTAAAATTCTTGAAAATGAATTAAAGGCACAGGAAAAATTTAATAAAAAATATTACAGGGAAGAGGCTCCCGAAAAGAAAAAACGGGCTCTTTTCGTATTCTTAGAATCTGTTTTCGAAAATCTCGGAAAGCTTTTTATGCTTAATATTTTTTACGGAATTATTTTTTCTCCTGTTATATTATTGGGTTTCATGGTCAATTTGATCCTGACCAACAGTAATTACAATCAATATATTTCTAATATTCCGTTAATGATTTTAATCGTTTTGATCTTGGGGATTATTCTCGGCCCTCTGA
Source organism: Oscillospiraceae bacterium (assembly GCA_035380125.1). Taxonomy (NCBI): domain Bacteria; kingdom Bacillati; phylum Bacillota; class Clostridia; order Eubacteriales; family Oscillospiraceae; species Oscillospiraceae bacterium. The sequence goes on along the minus strand of DAOSWV010000005.1, from coordinate 32,919 downwards.
CCGCTGCGAGTTTCTATATTTACAAAAACCTGAAAACGGGTAAACATATTTACTTTTTCTCGGATTTTTTCAAACAATTCAAATCCAACTTTAAACAATCCTTTATTTTCGGTGTTTTCGATGCAGTCATTGCTGCTACCATTTTATCTTTTTGGACCCTTTTTCGCGCCATTATGACAACCGGCGCGGATTTAAAAACAACGATTACCCTTTGTTTGATCGGATTTATCTTGTTTTTATATTATAGTATGCGTCCTTACGTTTATCTTCAAATCGTCTCCATCAACCTGAAAGTTCCGCAAATTGTGCGTAATGCCTTGTTTTTCGCATTTTTGGGTGTAAAGGAAAACTTCTTGTCACTCATCATTTTTGCTGTTTTAGTCGGCATTGGTGTTCTTGGGTTCACGTTAACCCCTTGGCTACTGTTGTTTTGGTTGATCGGATTTTCACTAATCGGCTATTCGCAGGTTTTCAGTGTATACAAAGTTTTTCATCATCATCTTATTGCGCCCGAAGAAGAGCGTGCAGAAAAAGAGACTGAGCTCGATTCCGTCTCTTACGAAGCTGATTTAAATGATAACACGGATGAAAACCAACCTGAAAATAAAGAAAGCGAGTAAAATACTATTTCGTTTTTTCTTTGACTTTAGCAAGCGGATTGGAATCTGCTGCTTGTTTTAAATCCTTATTGACAATATGCGTATAAATTTCGGTGGTTGCCAAACTCTCGTGGCCAAGAAGTTCCTGCAGAACGCGAATATCGACATTCCCATGCCGATACATTAAGGTGGCCGCCGTATGCCTGAGTTTGTGTGCGGAGAACCCACGGCCGCCCAAGCCTGCATTTTGAAACAGCTTTGGAAGCATCCACTGTATGGTTTTAGGGCTAATCCGGCGTTTTTGCTGACTGATAAACATGGCCGCCGGATCTTTCAGCCCCTCTTTCGGACGAACTTCCAGCCACTTTTCAAGGGCTTCATCACATGCACGGTTTGTATAGACCATTCGTTCTTTATTGCCTTTTCCGAGTAAACGCAGCGTATGAAGTTCCGGATTATAATCGTTCAAATTTAAATTCACCAATTCGGAAAGACGCATTCCGCAGTTTAAAAATAATGTTACAATACAGTAATCACGAACCGGATGTTTAGAATCAACTGATTCCAAAAGTTTGATACTCTCATCTAAATCGAGATATTTAGGCAATGAACGGCGCTGTTTCGGAAAATCTAAATCTTTCGTCGGGTTTTCTGAAATCAAAGCCGCCTTTTTATGTAAATAATTGTAAAACGATTTTAAACTTGAAACTTTTCTGGCACGTGCAGCCGCCATGTTATCACGTTCCGAAGTTACATACATTAAATAATCATAACAGTCTTGAAGGCTTACCGATTTGATAAGTTCCAGGTCAACTTTTGAAATATCAACATCTTCATAGGCACATTCCAGTTTATATCTGCGTTTACAGATATAACGGAAAAATGTTCGTAAATCAAGAAAGTATTCCTCAACGGTTTTTTTTGATTTTCCGCGAATGGTCTGCATATAAGTGAGATACCGGCGAATTTCCAGCGGAATGTTTTCATCAGTAAAATTCATTTTTTCACCTCGTAATAATTGTTGTTATTTGAAACAAATCGTCTCGATGTTTCCTTTGAAATTGCAGTATTTCCGGAGGAGTACTTTATTATAAGCATTATATACTTTTTCGCTTCCCTTGTCAATACAAAATCTTTATTTTGTATAGTTTTAAATATTAATTTTTCACTCCTCCGTTTCTACCCTATTCATGTTTGTCAGACTATTTTGTGAGTGCATCGCTGGGATTCATGGATGCCGCTTTATATGCTGGATATCCACCGAAAATAATTCCTAAGATAATTGTGATGATAAAATATAATCCGATTTTTTGTATTGAAATCTGCGGTATAATGTTAAATCTAGCGGATACGATCAAAGTTAATGCTGTTGCAAATACCAACCCGAATATAAAACCGAAAATCATCAATATCACAGATTCACTTAAAAATTCTGCAACGATGTCTCCCCTGCCGGCGCCAATGGCTTTTTTTATTCCGATTTCACGTTTTCTTTCTTCTGCTGACATAAGCATTGTTGTCATAATACCGATTCCGGCCACAAGCATTGAAATCATACCGACACAGGACAATACGGTTTTAGTAATATTAGCGATTTTATTGAAACTATCTTTTTGTTTTGCTAAATTCTCGATTTTAATAGTTGATATATTAATACGGCGGTAGATCTCCGCTTTTGCTTTTTCCGCTTTCATCTCGGGGTTTAAATCTACAGCAATCTGAGTGTATCCCATAATTCCGCTGATTCGTGAATAAGTGTACTGCGGAAAAAAAATCATGCAAGGCATATACGATGTGAAATTTTGCAGGATTCCGCCGCCGGTTTTAACGACTCCGACAACCTTAAATTCATAATACTTTGATCCTACAAGAATCTGAAGTGTCTCACCGACCGCCGATTTATTTACAAATAAGGTTTTTTCCAATGCTTCATCTATCATACAGACGCAGCTGAATGTTCTGAAATCGGAGGCGTTAAAATAACGCCCCTGCACCGCCTCTATTGAAATCAATTCTTTCGCGCTTTCATCAATGGCCCAAGAAATACATTTTTCCTCTTCAAAATCTTTCACCGAAGTAAATGCCATCGTCACAGGTGCAGTCTCCAAAACGGCATTAGATGCCGTAATTGTATTTAACTCCTGCTGAGATATAATGCTGTTGTTGGTGTTATAAATCAAAAGACCGCCTATTCCGCTTTTTTTTAATTCATTGTCAATCGCGGCAGCGCCCGAATCTCCGAAAAACGACAGAAACATCACTGAAAAAACGCCGATCATAACGCTTATAATACATAATGCGCTTCTGATTTTTTTATTAAATATATTTCTGCATGACAAGTATATTAGCTTTACTTTCATAATTTCATTCCTTGATGCTGCATCCGTCTGTCAGTTCGCTTTTTGATGAGACGATAAGTTTATCTCCTGTCGAAATTCCCGTAACAATTTCGATTCCGTCATCAAATGCTCTCCCTGTTTTTACGTTTATTTTTGAAGCGATTCCGTTTTGGTTGATATATACATAGTCGCTTTCATCAGAAAAAAATACAGCTTCATATGGTATAATCAACAGATTTTCAACTGTCCCGATTGATATATCGGCTCTGACCAGTGAGTTAATTACCAAAGAATCATCTGCTCCCGACAACTCCAATCTGACATCTACTTTACTGGACGTAGTCGCATCCGTACCGGACATTGTCGCACGTGCAGCGACTGAAGTAACAATGGCAACATAGTCACCGGTTAATGCGCTGCCGCTGATAATCGCTTGCTGTCCGATTTCAAGCGCTTCTGCATCTCGTTCATCCACTGTGATTTCGGCGCATATTATCGATCGATCAGACATGGTGACCAGTGGCGAATAAGGATTCGAGTATTCGTCATTTTGCACCGAAACACCGCTGATAACGCAATCGTATGCCGCATAAACGAATTCCGGTATTTTTTCCAATATTTCTTTAATGTCGCCGCTTACTTTTTTTGAATAATCGATAATGCTTACGGTTTCAATTGAATTGCTCTCCTGCGATATAATCCCGGCTGCCGCCATTTTTGCCGTTAATTCCGTAGCTTTCAGATCTATTTTTAAAAGCGGATCCCCTGCTCTGACCTCATCGCCTACTTTGACGTAAACCTGTTCGACTTTTACCGGAATATCAAAATAATAGCCGGTTCGTTTTCCCTCTTTTAAATAACCGAGACCCGTAACGTAAATCGTCCTGTTTACCGTTTCAGGTGTAATGCATTCCACTTTTACATATGATCTTGATCCAAAATATAAATATGACGCGGCAGAAAAAGCAAAAATTACCGCTAAAAGCAGTGCGATTCGTTTTCCGACTCTCTTTTTTCCGGACAAAAATATCCCTCCAAAACGGCTTTTGTTGTATTGTTGCCGCCGTCTTGAAGGAATATGTGAAAGAAATTTTATTTATTTGTTTTTTCTTTTTCGCTTTCCCCGAAAGCAAATTTAAAGGCGCCGCTAAGCGTCGAAGCCGGATAAAGCGTAAATGATTCGGGATAATGTCCCTTCATTTGCGCATAACATTTTGACGGTAGAATACAGCTTTTAAAACCAAGTTGAATTGCTTCGGAAATACGCTGGCTGACGTTTCCGACCGAACGCAATTCACCGGCTAACCCGACTTCACCGAAAGCGATCAAATCGTCTTTCAGCGGTCTGTCGGTCAGACCGGAAGCCAACGCCAGGCAAACTGCCAGATCCGAAGCGGGTTCATCCATTTTCAAGCCGCCTACCACATTTAAATAGGTATCATAGTTGCCAAAGCGAAGACCGCAGCGCTTTTCAAGTACCGCGATCAGCATACAGCAGCGGTTAAAATCAAAGCCCGAAACCATGCGGCGTGCATTTCCGAATCCAGCTTGGCTGACAAGGGCTTGTACTTCACACAGAATCGGTCTCGATCCTTCAATCAAACACCCGATGCAACTGCCGCTGACGTGGGTGGGACGGCCGGAAAGTAATTCTGCGGATGGATTTTGAACTTCTTCAAGACCTGTATCACGCATTTCAAATACACCGATTTCGTTAGTGGAACCATATCGATTTTTGGCCGTACGAAGAATGCGATAACTGAGATTTCTTTCCCCTTCAAAATAAATCACCACATCTACGATATGTTCCATCACTTTAGGACCGGCGATGGCACCGTCCTTATTGACATGACCGACCAAAAAAATCGGAATACCGCTTGATTTTGCAATTTTCATCATTAAATTTGAGCACTCCCGAACTTGCGTCACGCTGCCCATAGCAGATGAGATGTCCGGATGCGACATGGTTTGAATGGAATCGATGATAACAAGATCGGGTTTTTGCGTCTCAATCTGTTCCATAACTGCGGCAATATCCGTTTCGTTCATTACAACAAGACCCTGACAATCCACCTTTAACCGATCAGCACGTAATTTGATTTGATGCGCTGATTCCTCACCGGAGACGTAGAGTATATTGTTCTCATTACCCAGATTCCCGCAAATCTGCAGTAATATTGTGGATTTTCCTATACCGGGATCGCCGCCGATTAAAACAAGCGACCCGTTGACAATTCCGCCACCTAAAACACGATCAAATTCACGTATTCCGGTGCTTGTCCGTTTTTGTTCAAACGAAGTGATTTCATGAAGCCGAAACGGTTTTGCGGCAGAATGATTATTTGTTTTGAACGATCTCTCTTTTTCGGTTTCCCTTAATTCTTCCGAAAGCGTATTCCATTCGCCGCAGGAAGGACATTTACCAATCCATTTTAGGGTCTCATATCCGCATTGCTGACATACATATACCGTTTTTGTCTTCATGTTTTTTCCTTTCTCGTCTCAATCATTCCATCGGATTGTCGATGATTCCGCTCGTAAAATAAGCCAGCACGCCGTCGGCGATGGATTGAGCCATACTCTGTTGATAATTTTGAGTTTTCAACAGCGCTTCTTCATTTGTGTTTGATAAAAATCCGCATTCCACCAAAACCGCCGGACCCTTTGCATTGCTCATCAGATACAGATTTTTTCCCGCTGATTTTAACTGTTTCTGATTGTCTGACTGAAGGCTTTGAATCGATTTTTTAACTTCTTCCGCCAGTTCTTTGCTGTTTGGATTGACGGTCCCGTAATAAATCATCGTGCCGTGGACATATCCGGCTGTAAAGCTGTTTTGGTGTACACTTATAACAACGGCGTCTGGATTTGCGTTGATGATCGCAAGCCGGTTTTTTAAATCGCTGGTCTTTTTCTGTCGAATGGTGACAGCATTATTTGAGTGGATTGAGATATCTGTACTACGAATCATCAGGACGTTCAGCCCCTCATCGATGAGTATATCACGCAGATACAATGATATTGCCAGATTGATCTCTTTTTCGATACTTCCGGTTACCCCGATAGCACCGCCGTCCACTCCCCCGTGTCCGGGATCGATAATTACATCAATATCGCTCGATGATATAGCTGTTCGCGCTGCATTTTCCGAAACCCCGAATGTAAGAAATATGACAGCCGACAGCAACACTGCCGCCCATGTGTAGGCCTTTTTCACTGAAAATCCGCTCATATCCATTCCAATCTCACCGTGAACCGGCAATTATAGTAGGTTGAAAACATTTACGTTATCACCCGTTTATGATATGAGCAGCAACCCGATGGTATTACTTGTGTAAGCGAATCTTATAATATTTGACCGACCCACGACATCAATTGATTATAATTATTCGGGTTGTTATCATCAAGCCGCACCACTGCAATGACCGGAAGCCATTCCAAAACACTCTCCTTTTCAATATTCCGACGCCGGCAATAAGTTTCCAGATACCTCTGTGAAATCTCTTTAAAATAAAGCTCGTACAACATATAAGTATAGCAGACGTCCGCATAAGCACAACCGGTAACCGTGTTCAGCCAATCAATGATATAATCCCGATCTTTGGCGCAAATGATATTAAATCCATGAAAATCGCAGTGACACAGACAATTCCCGTTCGGTAAGCTTCAGTTTTTAAAGTAAAGCTGTTTTTTGGATATTATCGAGTTTCTTGGTTGAGGTAGTCCATTTTCAAAACGGGTTTTCCGTCGATGTTCACAACTTCATGAATCCTTGCAACCGGCAGCCCCGCCGACTCCGCAATTGAAGTTACGGTCGCCTCCCAAAAGGCGTCTGATTTTCGGTCTTCTGAACGAAACGCCTTATAAATGAACCCATCTTCCAGATAGATATCCGCCTGCGCGCCTTTCCCGAATTGATGCGTCAAATTCATTTATTCTCCTCGTTTTTATCTTTTTCATCCTTATAAACGCTCAATTGCAGGATTGAAATATTCTTAAGGCCGAGATAATAACTGAGGCCGCCGATTCCGATAATCGTGAGCGGAAGGAAGATACCTGCGATAATGGCACTACCGATATTATGATAATCGGTTGCCAAGTTGATAAATAAAAACGGTGCGTTAATCAGATTGAAAATCAGTCTGACCATATCGAAATTTTTGTCGCTGTCCGTATTGACGCAGATTAACATTAAAGACAGATTGAGAATAAAATACGGAATGCTTACAACCCCTGAAACAGAAAGCCCCCTCAGAGGATTCATTTTCATTCGCTGGAAAAACACCTCGTCCTTGTCATGAACGCCCACGCTCCACATGCCGGTATAAAGCATATAGACAAGCAAAGCCAACGTCAACACGCTCAACAGCCTCTGATACCATGCAGCATCGAAGAAGCTGAAAAACGTGCCGTACATCACGATACACAGCACAATTCCGAACAGAATCCGGAAGAAATAGCGCCATGCCACTTTTGAAAATGTAAAATAGTTGATTTCACCGTTAACCATGTTTTTTCACCCTTTCCCTGCAATATAAAATGTTCGCATTGGGTCTTTTGTATTGATCTCCAGAAGTGTTAATCCGGCTTTTTTTAGCGCGTTTTTCACTGTAGTCGGACTGAACCAATACTCGCTAAAATATTCGCTGTCGCGCCTGTATCTGTCGTTTTTGTTGGAGATAAAAAAATCCAATGTATGACGGATGGTGCGTTTTCCCGAAAGTTCCGATTGCCAAACGCAATAGAGCCGATCCAAATCAAATACCGAAACATTATCGGAAAGAACTTTAAAGAATTTTCCCTCTGAAATAAGATCAAAAATAAGCAGCCCGTTTCGGTTTAGAAACAAAGCTGCTCTTTGAAGTGCCGAAACGAAAGACCGGGTATCTGACAGATGATTGAATCCATCCAGCGCACAGACGACGGAATCCACCGTGTCGTTGAGGTCCAATTCCCGCATGTCTTGATGTAAAAGCAAAGTTTCAGGATAATCAGCCAGATTGAACTGCGCTTGCGCCAGCATGTTTTCGTTGAGATCGATACCCGTTATATCATAACCGCGTTTTGCAAGTTCTGCACTGACTTTTCCCGTGCCGCAGGCGAGGTCGAGAACCGTGTGAGGATGACAGTTGTACTTTTCAAAGACGGATTCGTAATAATCGCACAACGCGGGATAATCGAAATCCATCAAATCATCGTAAAACTGTGCCCACACGTTATAACTGTTCACTCATCGGCCGTCCTTTCAAACCCTCAGACATCAAAATGATAGAGATCTTCGTAGGTCTCGCGGCGTATAACCACACGGCTCTGTCCGTCTTTGACAAAGACTACCGCAGGTCTTGGGACGCGGTTATAATTGGACGCCATGGTGTAATTATATGCACCCGTCGTCAAAACGGCCAAAATATCACCCGGAACCGGTTTTTGAATTTCCATGTCCTTACCGATCAAGTCGCCGGATTCACAGCACCGACCGGCTACGGTTGCGATATAATCCTTTTTCTCGTTGGCTCTGTTCGCAATCAAAACAGTGTAAACCGAACCGTACAGCGCATAACGGGGGTTGTCGGTCATGCCGCCGTCGATGGCAACATAGTTACGGATACCCGCAATCTCTTTGACGCTTCCGACTGTGTAGAGAGTTGTTCCCGCTTCTCCGACGATGCTGCGACCCGGTTCGACAGAAAGCTCCGGCAGGTCGAGACCCAGTTTGCCGCATTCATCCATAACGGCTTCGGAGACCATTTTAATGGCTTCTCCAAGCGGCATCGGATTGTCGGAATCGGTATATTTGACGCCGAGACCGCCGCCGAGCGACAAATGCTTAAGCGTTTTACCCGTGATCTCTTTAACCTTTTTTAGAAAGCGCAGCATCACGCGTGCCGAATCCATAAACGGTTCCGCATCAAAAATCTGCGAACCGATGTGCGAATGCAGTCCGACGAGTTCGAGATGCGCGTAATTTGAGCAGATACGCTGAACAGCCTCGATGGCTTCTCCGTTTTCAAGCGCAAGGCCGAATTTTGAATCGATCTGACCGGTTTTGATATATTCATGGGTATGTGCTTCGATACCGGGTTTGATGCGGAACGATACCCTGGTTACTTTATCGAGAGAGGCACTGATTACCTCGACACGCTCAAGCTCCGTGAGGTTATCGACAATGATCATTCCGACACCGGATTGAATAGCCAGCGTCAGTTCTTCCTCAGTCTTATTGTTGCCGTGAAAAAATGCTCTTTCGGCCGGGAAACCAACCGCCAGCGCAGTTGCAAGTTCGCCGCCGGACACGACATCAGTACAGATACCCTCCTGATCGCAGATGCGGTACATTTCTTTGCAAGTAAAAGCTTTACTGGCATAACAGATAACGGCATTGCCCCGATAATACTTTTTAAAATTGTCTTTATATGCCCTGATTGCCGAGAGGATTTTGTCCTCTTCCATCACATAAAGCGGCGTTTGATATTGTTGGGCGAGTTTTGTGGCTGTAATCCCCCCGAGTGTCAATTCTCCTGTTTGATTAAATGTGATATCCATGATTACCTCTTTTTACGAATTATTAATATACGATAAGGCCGAAATAGGTCACGGTGTTCGTTCCGTTTATGTACTTGAATCCGTTGGGTTCGGCCATTTTGGCGACAAACATTCCGCAAGACTCCATCGACGGTACCATTTTCTCGGGATGCCGGCAGGGTTCGTCGGGATAGGTGCATTTTTCGCAAAGTGAGCAGCTCCCCGCACCGAATAGCAGATATTTTTCATTATCTTCTTGCAGCTTCTTATTAAACGCACTGACAATTTCGCCGAATCGCTTTCCGATTTCCTGCATCCCTTCAAAATCATAGGAATCTTCGATATTACCTACATAGTTGAACATTACCGCATGTGTAAAGGACATTGCCTTTTCTCTCCATCCTGCAACCGGACCGATGCCCGGAGGACACCCCCAGGTCTTACCGTATCTGCCGCAGACGTTTGCTTCACAGTTTTTTCGGACTTCGTCCTCAAATACGATTGATTCAATCGGGATTTCGGAGATTTGATTTAAACCATATGGTTTAAGCATCTCGTTAATTTTGTCGATATTCATATGAATTGGCCATCCTATTTTACAGATTCAATTTTTGGTATTTGGGTTCAGTTAATATACCAAACTTGTTTTCTATTTTAAAATAATTCTGTGAAAGACCTTTTTCCCTTTTTTGATAATGACAGAACCCTTATCAAATGCGTTTATCGAGACTTTTTCACCAAATGATTTGACTTTTTCATCGTCTACGCTGATGCCGCCCTGTTCGATTAGTCGTCGTCCCTCTCCGCGGGAAGGTGCCAGTTTCGAAAGCGTCAGCAGTTTCAGCACTTCGATACCATCTGCTTCGAATTCGTCTTTGGTGATCTCGGTACTCGGCATATTCTCCAAGTCGCCGCCGCCGCCGAACAGCGCCTTTGCCGCTGTCAGACATCCGTCAGCCGCCTCTTTACCGTGAATCATCTGGGTAATCTCATAAGCCAGCGTCTCTTTGACCGCGTTCAGTTCGCTTCCGGTGGCTTTTTCGTATTCCGCGATCTGTTCAAGCGGGATAAAGGTCAGCATCTTCATGGTCTTGATCACGTCGGCGTCGTCGATGTTGCGCCAGTACTGATAAAAATCATACGGTGAGGTCTTTTTGGGATCCAGCCAAACCGCGCCTTTGGCGGTTTTGCCCATCTTTTTGCCCTCTGCGGTTAGCAACAGATTGAAGGTCATCGCGTTAGCGTCAGCACCTTCAATACGGCGAATGAGTTCTGTGCCGCCCAGAATATTCGACCACTGATCATCGCCGCCGAATTCCATGGTACAGCCGTACTTTCGAAATAACATTAAAAAGTCATAACTCTGCATGGGCATATAGTTGAATTCGATAAAAGAAAGACCTTTTTCCATCCGCGATTTATAACACTCGAAAGTCAGCATCCGGTTGACCGAAAAATGCGAACCGATTTCACGCAAAAAATCAATATAGTTGAGTTTTAAAAGCCAATCGGCGTTGTTGACTAGGATTGCCTTGTTGGGCTTATCGCTTGTGAAGTCCAATATCGCCGACATCTGGCTGACAAAACAATTGCCGTTATATTCAATCTGCTCCTTTGTGAGCATTTGACGCATATCACTGCGGCCCGAGGGGTCTCCGACCATGGCCGTCCCGCCGCCGATCAATGCAATCGGTTTGTGTCCGGCTCTTTGCAGGCGTGCCATTGAGACGATCGCAAGCAGATGACCGATGTGCAGACTGTCTGCAGTCGGATCAAACCCGACATAGAAAGTAACGTTTTCTTTCTCGAGTTTTTCGGCGATCAGCTGTTCGTCCGTGGTCTGTGCCACAAGTTCCCGGGCTTTCAGTTCTTCAAAAAGTGTCATAATCGGACTCCTTCACAAAGGTATGCAGACAGTATAACAAAAAACAGTATAAATTTCAATCTGTTCTTTCCTTCTGTAAATACAAAACTTGTTCACGCGCTGCTTGCGCAAGCAGTTCCCGCGCATTGCTGCGCGTGGTCTCGGTAATTTCCGAGCCGCCTAGGATGCGGGCAAGTTCATCCACTCTGCCCTGTGCGTCTAAAACCGAAATCGTGGTGCGCGTATCGGTTTCGCTTTCTGCTTTCTCAATCAACAGATGGCTGTCGGCATAAGCCCCGATCTGCGCAAGATGTGTTACGCAAATAACCTGCCGGTTTTTCGAGACGTGTTTCATCTTTATACCGATCTTGGAGGCGGTTTTCCCGCTGACACCGGCGTCAATTTCGTCAAAAATGAGGGTCGGAATATCGTCATGTGAGGATAATACGCTCTTGATGGCCAACATGATACGCGACAATTCACCGCCCGAAGCGATTTTTGAAATAGATTTCGGCGGTTCGCCGATGTTGGCCGAAATCAGGAAAACAACTTTATCATACCCCGTACTGCTGAGCGGTATTTTTTCAAATGCGGCTTCTAGTTTGACGTTCGGCATCTGTAAAAAGGCCAGTTCCTGAGCGACGTCGTTCATAAACCGGGTCACAATCGTATGGCGCCTCTCTGAAAGCGCTCGCGCTTTTGTAAAGGTATTTTGCTTTGCATTATCAAATTCATCCTTTAACTTTTGCGTCTGAAAGTCGCTGTCAATCAGGATATCGTATTCCGCTTTTAAATGCGTCAGTTTATCAAGCATCGCCGTCTCATCATCGCCGTATTTGCGGCGCAATTTATCCAACATATTTAAACGGTCCTCGATTTCCGCTTGACGCCCCGGATCGAAATTAAGCCCGTCTGCCAGGTCGGACAGATCGAACGAAATTTCCTGTAAAACCATCGTAATCTCGTCAAGCCGCTTTGCAATCGCACCGGCGTTTTCGGAGTATTTTGCCGTTAAATCCAGCTGTCGGACGCTTTCGGTTAAATCGGCACGCACGCCGTCGATATTCGAATTTCCGTCGATGAGACTGCGTGCATTTTCTACGGCTTCTGCCACTTTTTCGGCATGCATAATCAAAAGCCGTTCGGCCTCCAGCGATTCTATTTCACCTTTTTGAAGATGCGCCGATTCCAATTCATTGATCTGATATTTTAAAATTTCGAGCCGTTCTTCGCGATCATTGATGTTTTTCAAAAGCTGTTCAAGTTCTGATTTAATATGCTTTAATTCTATGTAAGCAGTTTGATAATCGGCGAGTGCTTCGGGGTATTCCCCAAGCGAGTCCAAAATATCCAAATGTGCATTTTCATCGAGCAGTTTTTGATTGTCGTGCTGGCCGTGAATATTGATTAAACGGTTTCCGAGTTCCTGCAGAATCTGCGCGGTTGCGGGGCGGCTGTTAATTCTTGCGGTGGTTTTTCCGCCCGCCTGAATCTCACGGGACAAAATCAATTCGCCCTCGTCGTGATCATATCCGTTTTCATCAAGAAGCTTGACCACATCAGGCGAAAGCTCGGAAAAGGTCGCGCTGACATAGGCCTTTGGCGCGCCGTAGCGCACAAGGTCTTTGGAGGTTCTCTGTCCCAGAATCGCATTGACAGAGTCGATTATAACCGATTTACCTGCACCGGTCTCACCGGTCAATACCGTGAACCCTGCATTAAAATCCACATCCGCCGATTTGATGACGGCGACATTCTCGATATATAGTTTGGTCAGCATGCCGAAAACCGCCTTATTTTAAGGTCAATCGCTGATGATGCGCAGAATATGGGTACTGAAATCCTCCGCCTGCTGCGCTGTTTTAAACAAAACAAAGATCGTGTCGTCACCCGCAATAGTACCGACAATATCGCTTCTGGCCACGTCCATAGCGGCGCAGATGGCGTTTGCGGTTCCGCTCAGACACCGTATCACACAGATGTTGCCCGCATAATCGGCGGTAATTGCGTTTTGCTCGCACATAGAAATAAACCTTGATTCCGGTTCGCTGGAATTACTCCTGTTGCCGACGCTGTAGCGGTATTTGCCGTTGCTCGTGGTGACTTTGACAAGTTTCAGTTCTTTGATGTCCCGTGAAACCGTAGCCTGGGTGACATTGTGGCCCGAATCATTGAGCATTTTTAACAGATCATCCTGGGTCTGAATCTCATTTCCGGAAATCAGTTCCAAAATCTTTTCCTGACGCTTGTTTTTCATCTCGAATCTTCCTTTCGTTTATCTATTTCAGTTGTCTTCGGTTTTACTCATTGATTTTTTCGCGAAAAACATCAAAGAAACTCTTGTCTTTTAAAGTGATAAATTTTACGGTTTTATCGGAAGTACCGATATGCAGCGTGTCATTGCTTTCAAATCGAATGCCCTCTTCTCCGTCGACTGTCAGGAATACTTCACCCCGATGAACTTTGGCGGTAAATTCAACCGGTGCCGAAAAAACCAGCGTTCTTGTAGAAAAAGAATGCGGGCAGACCGGGGTTAACGAAACACAGTTGATATTGGGATCAATCACAGGGCCACCGGCAGAAAAGGCGTAAGCGGTCGAACCTGTCGGTGTCGAAAAAATCACGCCGTCGCCCTTAACTTTCATCACGGTCCGATTTTCGCACATAACCTCAATTTCGACCGTCTTGGCGATATTACCGCTGCCGAGAACCGCGTCATTGAGTGCATAAAATTCTTTGATTTCGTCTTTACTCTCATGCGAAACCGAGAGCATTCTGCGTTCCAAAACACGATAATTTCCGTCTGCCACTTTATCTAAAAGGGTGATCTCTCCGGCTTCCATCGACGCCAAATACCCCATTCTCCCGCAATTGATGCACAGAACCGGTTTATCAAATTGTGCGGCGTGTTTGGCAGCGTGAAGCATAATGCCGTCACCGCCGATAGCCGCCACAATGTCACAATTTTTAATCATGCCGTAAAAATCGTCGGTGTAGCTGCAGACATCCCCGTAACCGCAATATTTTTCAAGCGTTATAACCTCAACGTCTTTGGATTTCAAATATCGGCACACTTCCGTGACCGCAGGAATACTTGCATCACAGACAATCGACGGCAGCATTGCGATTTTCATTGGACATCATCCTTCCCGAGTTTGTTCGCCTTTTCTACAGCTTTTAAAATCTCTTTTTCCGTATCTGCAATTTCTGCACCAGCGGTTTTTAAAAATAATAAAAATTCAACGTTTCCGTCTCCGCCGGTGATCGGAGAATTGGTAATACCCTGAATAATGAACCCGCTTTCTTTTGCGCGTTCTGCGGCATTTTTCAAGACATCGAGATGAGCTTTTGGATCTTTTACAATTCCGTTTTTACCGATATTGCTCTTTCCGGCTTCAAACTGTGGCTTTATCAGTATAACAGCCGCGGCGTCATCTTTCAACACTTCTCGAAATTTATCGAATAAAATCGTCGCTGAAATAAACGAGAGGTCCGCCGTCAGAAAATCGACTTTTTCTCCGAAAATCCGCCAATCGAGGTCCTTTGCATTGATCCCTTCCAAAGAGACGACATGCGGGTTGGATTGAATCGAGGGCACGAGTTGGCCATGGCCTACGTCTACGGCATAAATTTTCTTTGCGCCTCTTTGCAGCATACAGTCGCAGAATCCACCCGTGCTTGCGCCAATATCGGCAGCAACAAGACCCGAGACATCAATGGAAAACTCATCAAGCGCCGCTTTGAGCTTATATCCGCCGCGTCCGACAAACTCACAGCCGCTTTCACAGATCAGATTGCAGCTTTCTGCGAGCTCCTCGGACGGCTTTTTAACGGTTCTGCCGTCGGTAAGTGCCTTTCCGGACTTAATCAGCTCCTGCGCCTTTTGACGGCTCGGGGCGAGTCCTTTTTGAACCAGCAGCAGATCGGCCCTCATTTGCGGTCACCGTTTTTTATGAGGTTTAAAAGCCGCTGACGGATGCTGTCTTCATCGAGGCCGTATTGTTTTAACTGGCTTGATACGCTCGCCTGTGCCACAAATTCATCGGGGATACAAATTTGCTCAAATTCTCCTCGGAAACCCTGTTTTTGCAGTTGAAATAAAAATTCCTCGCCGACCGAGCCCGAATGAACGGCTTCTTCGAAAAACACAATTTTTTTATACCCGAGCGAATTTTTTATAATTTTGTCTTCGATGGGTTTTATCTGTAAAAGCTTAACGGCTTCCGCGATACCGTGGCTTGCGTTTAAAACGTTGACCCCGACGCGCCCGTATCCGACAGCAAGGATATTATTTTTATGACTTTCGTTTCCCACAACTTGTACAAGCTTTTGAATGCCTTTGGGATAACGGATCGCAACCGGTCCGCTTAGGTTTACAGCGCGCTCCAGACATTGATTCAATTCCTCGAAATTTGCCGGTGAAAATACCGTGAAACCGGGAATGCTGTTAAAATAAGCGACGTCAAAAAGACCGTGATGGGTCTCACCGTCCGCGCCGACAAAGCCCGCCCTGTCGATGCAAAAAATGACGTGCAAGCCGGCGATGGCAACATCGTGAATAAGCTGATCATATCCGCGCTGCAAAAAAGTCGAATAGACAGCCAACACCGGAATCATACCGCCTTTTGCAAGTCCGGCGCAAAAAGTCACGGCGTGCTGTTCTGCGATGCCCACATCGAAAAAGCGATTCGGAAACCGTTTTGAAAATACAGAAAGCCCGGTGCCGTCGCACATCGAGGCTGTCACCGCGCAGATGCGTTCATCCGATTCCGCAAGACGGCACATGACCTCTCCGAATGCGCCGGAAAAGTCGATGTCGGGTGGTTTGACCGCTGCTCCGTTTTCAATGATGAACGGAGCGGTCGAATGGAACTGTGTCGGATTGTTTTCGGCCTCTGTGAAGCCTTTCCCCTTTACGGTAATGCAATGCACCACCACGGAGACGTCGCGCTTTTTTGCCCGTTCGAAAACCGCCAATAGCTGTCCGATATCGTGTCCGTCCACCGGGCCGATGTATTTCACGCCCATATCGGCAAAAATAGTGCTGTGTGCAAAAATCCGTTTCAAAAAATCGCGTTGGTGTACTGCGGCTCTGAATAAACCTTTTCCGATCAACGGTATGCCTTTTAAGAATTTCTCGACGAAATCTTTAAAATCGAAATAACTACGCCGAGACGTCAGTTTTGCCAGATGTTTCGAAATGCCCCCGATGTTTTTGGAAATTGACATCTCGTTGTCGTTTATGACGATAACGACTTTGTTTTCCGATTGTGCCGCGTTGTTGAGCGCTTCGTAAAAAAGCCCGCCGGTTGCCGCACCGTCGCCGATGACTGCAACTACTTGCCCGTTCTCGCCGCGCATATGCTTTGCAGCCGAAAGCCCCAATGCCGAGGAGAGCGCCGTACTGCTGTGGCCGCTGACAAACGCGTCGTATTCGCTCTCGGACGGGCGCAAAAAGCCCGAAATCCCGTTTTCTTTGCGCAGGGTATCAAAGCATTCCTTTCGGCCCGTGAGCAGTTTATGGGTATAACACTGATGACCGACGTCGAATATAATACTGTCCTCTTTGTCACAAAACACTTTTTCGAGGCAGCAGGTCAACTCGACTGTCCCCAGATTCGAAGCCAGATGGCCGCCATTTTTCGAGACAACCTCCATGATCTCCCTGCGAATTTCAACGCAAAGCTGTTCAAGCTGTTTTTGATTCAGCGGCTTGAGATCAGCAGGATTATTTATTTTTGAAAGCATTCCGTTGGGAATCATTTTTTCTCCGTTTCTACATCAGTTCTTGCGTATGAGCAGGTATTTGGCAAGTTCGGCGAGGAAATCACAGTTTAGTGCTTGCGCAGCTTTAACGGCGTTCTCTGTCAGCTCTCCTGCGACCGTCTTTGCTTTGGTAAGGCCGAGTTCGCTGACGAAGGTGGATTTATCATGGACACTGTCGCCGTTTGTCGGTTTTCCTAGAAGCTTTTCGTCTCCGCTGACATCGAGAATATCATCGGTGATCTGAAACATCCGACCCAGGTTTTCGCAGTATTCATCCGCCAGCCGAAGCGTGTTTTCATCTCCGCCCGAGGCGATTACGCCGATTCTGCCGGCAGCTTTGATGATGGCACCGGTCTTTTTACTCTGTAAAAGCGTTAATTCTTCGGCTGTAAGGCGTTTACCCTCACTCTCGAGGTCGAGGTTTTGACCGCCGACCATCCCCGTAATTCCGGATGCCTGCGCAAGTTCTTTTAAGCAGGCACAAACCGTTTCGGCTGGGAGCTTCGAAAAATCCGCATGATTTAAAACGATCTCAAATGCATAATTCAATAGACCGTCACCGGCTAAAAGAGCCTGCCACTGCCCGAATTGTTTATGGGTAGACGGTTTTCCGCGCCGCAGGTCGCTGTTGTCCATGCAGGGCAGATCGTCGTGCACCAGCGAATAGGAATGGATATATTCCAAGGCGGCGGCAAACGGATAGATCGGCGTCTCATCATTACCGGTGAGATTAAAAAATTCAATCATCAGCAGAGGACGCAGCCGCTTTCCGCCGTTTTTCACGCTGTAAATCATCGCCTCGACGGTCGTTTTGTTATAGGATTCCGCCTTCGGAAGATAACGCAAAACCGCCTGTTCGGCGTTTTCTGTTTTTATTTTAAACTCTTTGAGAAATTCGGTTTCAATCATTTTTTAACTCCATTTTTGAAATGCGTTCTTTTGCTTTTTCGAGTGCTTCTTTGCATTGCGAAGCCAGTTTTGCGCCTTCCTCATATAGGGAAATACCTTCGTCGAGCATCACATTGCCCGCCGAAAGCAGTTGATTGATCTCCTCAAGCTGTTTTAAGGCTTCTTCAAAGACAAATTTTTTCTCACTCATTTGCTTTCCTCCGTCCTGACCTTGCAGGGAACTTCGCCGTCAAAAAATTTTAAATCAAAATCCTTTTTAAGTTTCATTTCTTTTGCGCTCTGAACGGGTTCCCCGTCCGAAATCGCAATGGTATATCCGCGCAGCAGCGTCGAAACGGGTGACAAGGCTTCCAACTTTTCACATTGATGAATCCACTGCTGCCGCTTAACGGATAATAAAACATTCAACGAAGCAGATAAATCAATGTTGATCCTGTATTCGTAATCGACAAGCTGTGCATTAATCGCTTTTGCATTGTCGAAGGATAACAAATCGATAATCCGATTTACTTCACGCCAATCAGGAAAGACCAACTCAGCTGCTGCAGTCGGAGTTGCAGCCCGCATCGAGGCCGCCATATCGCAAAGCGTATAATCAATATCATGCCCAACGGCGCTGACGATCGGAATGTTGCTCGCTGCGACTGTGCGAACCAATTCCTCATCGTTAAAAAGCCAAAGATCCTCATCAGAACCGCCGCCTCGGGTCAATAAAATGACATCGGCATCGGTTTTTTGCAGCTTTTTCAGCGCGGCACAGATCTGTGTGACCGCTTGTTCCCCCTGCACTGTCGCCGGAATCAATTCCAACTCGCAGAGCGGCCAACGTCGTTTCCAGACCGAGACCACATCTTGATAAGCAGCACCTGAAGCCGAAGTGATTACGGCTGCTTTGTTCGGATATTTCGGTAATGAAAGTTTTTGTGCTTCATCGAACAAATGTTCGGCGTTCAGCTTTTCAAACAGTTTTTTCAGAGCCTCTTTAGCGACACCGGCGCCGTTCGGAGAGATATTCTCAACATAAATCTGACAATTCGAATCGCGTTCAAATAATGAAACTCTGCCGTTGACAATGACCGCAAGCCCATCTGAAGGGGTAAATTTGAGGCGCTTGGTCTGCGGAGCGAACATCACGCATTTGATGGCACTGTTTCCGTCTTTAAGCGTGAAATAGAGATGTCCCGTTTTAAAATGTCGGGTAAAATTTAAAATTTCACCGGTCACAAAGACGCTGCGCAGTAAATCATCACTGTCCATAACCGCTTTTAAATAGGTATTCAATTGTGTTACCGTTAAAGCAATACTCACAGAATGCCCTCCATAATTGCGGTTAAAACAGCGGTTCCCGCCGCGTTGTCGGTGCAAAACGGTACGGGAGCAAACAAGGCCCGGTCACAGGCAAGTTTTTCGCGGATGATAGTGTTTGCCGCCACCCCGCCGCAATAGACGATTTTGGCCTCCGGATGCGCTTTTGTCAATTCTCGGGACAGTTCCGAAATACTCAATCCCAGATATTCAAAACAAAATTTTGCAACATCTTCCGGACACTCTTTATTATACAGTTCCATGCATAAATTTTCAAGACCGGATAAACAGACCCTGCCGTCTTTAATCGGGGCTTTCCGATTAAACGTTTGCGTACTTTTCAGTGCCAACTGCTCAAGTTCCGAACCACAGGGGAATTTCATTCCCATCATCACGCCTATCCGATCGATCGCCTGCCCCGCGCTGATGTCGGCAGTACCCCCGACGATTTCGCAGGTGATAATTTTATTTTTATCCGGACGCACCAGAACGCATTCAAGGGTACCGCCGGATAGATGAAACGCATAAAATTCCTCCGATAACAGCGACAGCATGTCCAATCCGAAGACAGCGGCGGCGATATGCCCCGCCTGATGGGAAAACGCATGACAAGGCACGCCCAGAACGGAAGCCATCGACCGCGCCATTGCTTCTCCGACTTTGAAACACGGCATATAAGAATCATCGCAATCCCTCGGTGCGGAACTGTATCCGATTGCACCGATATCAACGATTTTACCGAGCTTTTCAATCACTTCCGGCAATTGTTTGGTATGCAAAAATACTGCGTCGCTCTGGCGCAGTCCTTTTTCACCCGCTTTTACGGGTAATAAAAGACGACTTTGAACAAGACCCGTTTGGCCCTGATCAAAGCCGCCTTTGAACACTGCGGCAGAAGTTGTATAATTGCTTGTATCCAACGCCAACACTGATTTATTGACGTTTGCCAATACTGATTTATTGGCGTTTGCCAATACCGAATCGTTTTTATTCATCTTGTTTTTTTTCGTCGGGTTCCTCTTCTTGTTTTTTCTCAATACGGGAGATAGAGCCCAAAATACCGTTGACGAACGCCGTATCTTCCGGCAGCGAATATTTTTTCGAAAGCTCGACCGCTTCGTTGATGGCAATTTCCTCCGGCACGGTTTTACCGATTTTAAATTCATAGATACAGCAGCGTAAAATCGCAAGAGAGACCTTGGAGATACGCCCCAAAGTCCAGTCTTTCAGGTTTTCAGTGATGAAATTGTCAATTTGATCGCGATTTTCCGCAACACCCTTTGCCAATTCGAGCGAATAGGTATCGTACTTGAATTCCCTGTATTCTTTTGCAAGCTCTGTGATGGCCTCGATATCCTGACCTGTAAAAGACTGTTCAAACGCGATCAGAAATCCTGCTTCTCTGGACTCTCTTCGATTCATATAAATTTTCTTTCTTTAAATTTTTGATATTTTACATACAAATACACAAAAACTTAGTCGTTTTTGCGTGGTCATTATACCACACAAAAGCGACTATATCAACCGAAAGTTCTCATTTCATTTCAACAACACGATAATTCTGACCGTCGAATATGGAATCTAACAAAAATAATTCTATAAATTGATTTTTCTTACTTCATCTCGATAATACGAATATTTTCGACGTCTGCACCGGTTTCGGAGACCGCAATGTCCTGAATCTGTGCCGCCTGGTTTGCGGTCAGACCGTCCTCTCCGGTCGCTACCACGACACTGACCGTTCCGTCGTTGATGTAAGCCATACAGTCGGCAAAGCCCTTTGCCATCACAAGATTTTCAATTCTGCCCTCGGCCTCAATATTGTCCGCCATAACCAAAACCGACTGTGCAACGGTCATTTTCACCTCATCATCGGTGGCGGTGTTTATCGTCTCCTGCATGGTCTGGATCGCCTCATCCCGTGTCTTTTGGCGGGACAGGCGTGCCGTAGTGAAGTATTTTTCGGCGTTTTCAGTCAATATCCCCTCAACGCCCTCTATTTCGGTATTTCCGACGTCGATGACATCGCTGAGATTGGTCGCGCCCGTTGGATCGGTCAGCGGTGTCTGATTGCCGAATACCCAGCTGAGATATACCGTCACTCCCAACGCCACCACCAAGGCCGCCAATATAATCTGCCGCTTTCCGTTTTTCATTGAAAAATGCCTCCTATTCGCTGCTCATTTTTGTGATGTAGATTTGATTGTAGCCGATATTGAGAGCCGCGGACACGATCTCGGTGATTTTCGCGACCGTCCTGATGTCGTCTCCCCCGTCACATAGAATCACGACGCCTCTGATCTCGGGTTCTGCTGCCGCAGTGACGGCACTCGTATTCAAGCCGGCGTTCGTCTGCAGCGTGATGACAACCTCAATGCGGCCGACACCGTCGACTCGGCTGAGCAAGTCACTAACTTTATGCTCGAGCTGCTCCGTATATTCCGACATAGATGTCGTCTGTGCATTTTCCGAGGCCGTTTTAATGAATTCTGAGACTAAAAGCAGGACCGCCGCTGCCGCCAGCAGGACAATCACGGCAATGCGGAGCTTTTTATCTTTGCCGAAGCGCTCCGTGAATTTTTCGATGACGGACAAATTCTCACCTCAATCCGAGAGTATGATCTGGGTTTCCAAACCGAAATTCTCTTTGATACAGTTCTCAATTAAAACAAACGCCGCCGACTGTGACCCGTTGATTTCCACGACCGCTTTCGGATTTTCACTCTCGACGTTTACCGTGACGCTCTTTGCATCCACGCCGATTGTTTTGAGCTTCTTCATGATTAAAAATTCCACGCCCCCGTTGAGTTCACCGTAGGAATATCCTGCTGCCGAATCGGTCAGCTCCGGCATATTAAAATCAATCTCGGGAAGCTGGGCACCGATCAGCGGCAAGCAAAAACACAGGCAAAACAACAGCACGCACGCAAACCGCATCACCCGTTCTGTGCGTTTGGTCGGGGAGAGTAATTGGATAATCGAGCAGAAGATTCCGCCCGCACACAAGCCGATACACCAGTTTCTCAGCATTATATGCCTCCGTAGGTCTTCATCATGACTGCGATGCCGACAATAAAGACAAGTACCGTCAAAACCAACGCTGCAATCACAATCGACAGCATATCTCCGAGGGTTTTCAGCAACTTTGCCACACCTTTCTGGTCGGTTGAAGACGCCAAAGCCGAACACAGACCGACGGCAAGTTTCCAAATCGCAATCGTGATTATTTCTGGCAGCACGCAGAGTAAAACCGCCGCGACTCCGAAAAATCCGAACGCATTTTTAATCAAAGAAAAGCACGATACCACCGAGGAAACCGCGTCCGACAATCCTCCTCCGACAATCGGTACCGAACCCGAGACCAGCATTTTCAAGGTCCGGATGGTCACGGAATCCGCCGCAGAAGATAAGAAAGATTTCAGCGACATCATTCCGACTAAAATCGTTGCCGCAGCGCCCAGAATCCACACAACCAACCCCTTAAAAAATCCCGACAGTTTTTCCAGATCGGCGTTGCCCGTAACACCGGCGACCATGCCGAACGCCGCAAAAATCCCGCAGGCAGGAAGCACCACGGATTTTACTGCCCACATTGCAATTTCGGCAGCCGCAAGCAGCGTCGCCGCTGAGACCGTCGCAGAGATCGGCTGCCCCGAGGCTGACACCGCCGCTGTAAAAACCGGAACAAATCCGGTCATAAACACCGACGCCTCATCAATCCGCACGAACGACTCGTTGATCCGGCTCACGAGCGGGATCAAGATCGCAGAAGCGGCTGCGACGACCGCGAAATACTGATAGGCCTTTTCAAAACCGGGGCGGTTTTCGAGCCGCAGCCCGTTCATCAGCTGCCCGATCAGCAAAACCGCACAGACGGCAAAACAGGCGGCAAGCGGCGCGGGATAACTCTTTTTGGTCAATGCCATGATAATCTCAGCCATGCTGTCAGGCTGAAGATCCAGAAATTCCGAAGGATTGATCTCACCGAGTCCTATCTGCTCAAGGAGAACTTTCGTCTGTTCGTCCGGAAGTTGTTCGACTTCATCCGCCCCGAATTCGGTCAGCTGCTCTTCAACGAGCTGATTATATTCTTCATCGGTCAGAGCGCCCGGTGTAAAGCAAAACAGATTAACAGCGATTAAAATGCCGAACAGCAATGCGGCCGCCCATTTCGTTCGTCTTCTCGTTTTCATATCAGCAGTTTTTTCACCACTTCCACAATTTCGCCGATTAAAGGGATACAAATCAGAACAATAGCGATTTTCCCGGCGAGTTCGATGTTTGAAGCGAGGGAATTCTGACCGGCGTCAACACAGCTGTCACAGGCAAGCCCAACCAGAATGCTGATACCAAGCGCTTTTGTGACCGCGGTAAAGAATTCGGTCGGGATACCGCTCTGATCGGCCAATGTCTCCAAAGCGTTTACAATGGGGGTGATTCGTGTGAGCAGGTACAGCATTAAAATCACCGAAAACCCGATTGCAAGTGCAGCGCTGAATTCGGGCTTGTACTGTTTTAATATCACGCAGATCACCGCCGTCACCATTCCCAGAAGCGCAACCGTGAGAATGTCAATGCTCATAGTCCGAACAGCGACTTGATGGTACGGAAGAGATTGCTGATTTCGTAGATAATCATTGTCATCACCACAATCAAACCTGCCAATGTGGTCAGCATCGCTTGTTCCTCCCGCCCGGAACGCGAGAGAATTTGATAAAGCACTGCCACGATAAGGCCGATTGCCGCAACCTTGAAAATAAAATTGATGTCCAGCATTGCGTTCCCTTCCCATTTAAAAATCAGTCTTTTCGCCGACGAAATTTTACAAAATCAAAATTGCGGCGCCGATTCCGATCAGGATGCCGAGTTTCTGATAAAGTCCCGTCAGATTGCCGTGATCGCGTTCATATTCGGCAAGCATAGCGTTGCATTTTTCCGCCAGCTGCGTGCATAATTCGATCTGTGTCTGCGCATCGCTGCGGCCTAAAAACGCACCCAGTTTTTGAAACAGCGCCCGGTCGTCTTTTAAAAGGCAATCGGGCAATTCGGCTGCTGCTTTTTTCAGGGCCGCCGCCGGATCGGATTTTTCGGAATAGATGCGCCATTTTGTAAAAAAAGTCCCCAGATAAGGTAACCGGAGCTGTTCGATTTTTCGGAAAATGGCATCGGTAGAGGCGTTCTCGTATTTCAGCAGGCCTTTGATCTCAATCAGCACACGCTGAAATTCCTCCAAAGCGGCTCTGCGTTTTTTTAACCGCGCCGCTTGTGAAAAACCGATCAAAATCGATGCCAGGCACACCAAAAGCGCCGCCGCCAGACGCATCTCAACTCACCGCTTCCATGTTGATATGTTCATAGATATATCCACTTCGGTCATATCCCGAAAGCAGCACCGTCTGTTGGAAGACCTTGTTTTCGGACAAAATGTACATTTGAGGTTTTAATAATAATTCGGCTGCACTGCCTGCATGAATCGAAGCGTATACCGCGACTCCGCTGTTGACGACCTCAGTCAGTGCGCTTGCTTCGGCGGTTGTTCCGATTTCGTCACAAAGCACTGCATCGGGCCGGAGATTTCGAACAGCAAGCAGGATGGCCTCGGCTTTCGGCATATTGCGAATGACATCACAACAAATACCTTCCGGGGAGAGTTCACCGCGTTCATCCGCCGCCGAAACAGCGAAGAATCTGCCGTATCTGGCATTTGATATCGCGTTCGCAATATCCCGGAGAATCGTGGTTTTCCCGGTTCCGGGCGCTCCTGCAATCAACAATGAGCGGAGCGTGTCCGCGTTCTGCCCCAGAAAATACGCTTTGAATTGATCTGCGACCCCGACGATATTTCTTGCAATGCGCAGCCGAATGGTCGAAATATCGCTGAAGTTGATAATCTTCCCCGCCGTATCTCGAACCGCGTTTCCGCAGATGCCCGCACGATGGCCGCCCTTGACGGTGATATAGCCCTGCGAAAGCTGGTCTCTGTGAGTCTGGACGGAATAATCGCAGAGTCGGAACAGGCACTCTTCCATCTCTGCGGCAGAAGGACGATAGAGCTGAAAAGCGGCATCCGTACACAGATTTCCTGTTTTACTGAAAAAGACGGTGTCGCATTCGCTGTTGATACAAAAGCACCGGTCCTTTCGCAGCGTGATTTCAGTTGCATGGCTTCGCTGCTTCTGTCCGACCGTTGACAGCATCCGATAAAATGACCCGCCCAGTGCCGCAGATGCGCTTTCAAAGGCATCCGTATCCACCACCTCCTTTTCTCAAAAGAGTATGCTTGTCTCATCATTGATATGCGCTTTATAGTGAAGCCCTTAAAAATCAACAGAACATAAGCGTCAATCTGCTTCACATGGAAAGCCACTTCGCTTTTTCTCGAAAGCCTCGAAAAATTATTTATTTTTCTGACGGAATATGATAGAATCTAAACAATCATTTACGGAGGCGGCGCTTTATGGAGAATAAAATTATCTTATATTACGGCGGAACCCATGCCATGGACGCCGCAGTCCGGGGAATTGCGGACGCATATTCCATGGTCGGGAAGAAAATCCTCTATACCGACTTTTCCAATATCGGAAAGTATATTACCTTTAGAGATGGCGATAATCCAAAACTGCGGGTTTATCAGCCACCGCATCCGACCAACCAAAATTATGCCGAAATGACCGAAGAAAAACGGCGATATACATTGCTTGACAACACCGATTATTTCGAAGCGGCAACAAATAAAGCCGCTTTCGGCGGCTTTGATTTGGTAATATTCGATTATATCTCCGACGCAACTGCGTTCGGCGTACTTTATGAGGGGATATTGCTCGACTGGTTAAGCGGCAGACCTGAACATTTGGACGTGCTGGCCACCGGAAATTTTGCAAGCGCAAAAATGGCCGATCTCGCGGATGAGATTTATAATTTCACAAGAATAAAATAATTCTATTTATCATGCATTGATCAAATCTTTCAAATACGGAATCACCTTATAGACGTCGCCGCATCCGAGCGTCAGAACCAGATCGCCGGGCGCGGCGTTTTCTTTGATCGCCTTTGCCGCCGATTCAAACCCGTCGGTCAAAACGCAGTTTTTAATTTTGGCAGCCAGATCCGCCGATGAAACACCGTAAGTATTGATCTCCCTTGCGCCCATGATCGGCAGCAAAATTGTCTGATCGGCCATATTTAATGAATCGGCCAGTCCGTCCAACATCAGTTTTGTGCGTGAAAACGTCACCGGCTGAAACACCGCGACGATGCGCTTGCATCCGATCAGTTTCGCTGCGGAAATGGTAGCCGCAAGCTCGGTCGGATTATGTGCATAATCGTCGATCAATGTGAAGCCGTTAAACTTGCCAATAGTTTCAAAGCGTCTTCCGGCACCTTGAAAAGCGTTGACCGCTTCGATTGCATCTTTTATCTCTACGCTGCACTGATCGGCGGCGGCAAGCACACCGAGAGAATTCATCACATTGTGTTTACCGGGGATTTTTAAATCGATGTTTCCCGTAAGTTTTCCGTCGCTATAGAGCTCAAAGGAGAAATAAGGGCCGTTTTCCGAGATATTTCGGGCCTGAAAACGGCAGCCGGCGGAAGTTCCGAATAAAACAACGTCGGTCTTACAGGATTTTACGACTTTGAGCGTGTTTGCATCGTCACCGTTGGCAATGACCGCTTTTTTGGTCTGATTTGCAAACTGCGCAAAGGATTTGATAATGTTTTCGAGGTTTTTAAAATATTCGAGGTGATCCTCGTCAACGTTCAAAATCAATGAATAAGCGGGATAAATATTTAAAAAGGTGTCGCGGAACTCGTCGGCTTCGCAGGTCATATATTCGCTCTTTCCGACCCTGCCGCTTCCGCCGATCGAGGCCAGTTTTCCGCCGATGACAGCCGACGGATCCTTACCGGCCTTGAGAAATATCTCTGTCAGCATTGAGGTGGAGGTCGTCTTGCCATGCGTGCCGCAGATACCGACGGCGTTCTCATAGGAGTTGGCGACGATTCCGAGCAGCTTTGCGCGGGGCATGGTAGGAATACCCTTGGCTTTTGCCGCGAGCAGTTCTGGGTTGTCCTCAAGCAGTGCCGCCGTATAGACGACCAGTTCACAGTCAACGATATTTTCCGGGGAATGTCCCATTGTCACCGGAATTCCCATTTCCCGAACGGCATCCACTGTAGGCGAAGGGTTATTATCCGAACCGGTTATTTGGTAACCTTCGCTGTGCAGAATCTGTGCAAGCGGATACATCCCGCTGCCGCCGATGCCGATGAAATGAATCTTGCGCGCTTTGAGCGCATCAAATCTGTAAATCTCACTCACTCCCCAAATGCTGTAAGTTTGTATTAGAATTATATTATACCGAAGATAAAATTTCAATATGCACAAGGTTATATAGTGCTTTTAAATACACACCAAATAAACTTTTTTATATTGCAAAAACCTGTCGAATGTGGTAGTATAAAACACTGTGACAATGATGTCCATGAAATTTTGGAGGGTATATTCATGATTTTTTTTGTAATTAACGCAGGAAGTTCTTCGTTGAAAAGTCAGCTGATCGAAATGGAAACCCGCAGCGTGCTCGCTGAGATCAACTGCGAGCGTATCGGAATCGACGGCCGGATCAAATATAAATTCCCCGACGGCAGAAAACTTGCCCTCGAGACCGCCCTTCCCGACCACATGACCACGTTTAAAAAGGTCATTGAACTCGTCACAACCGGAAGCACAAAAGTTCTCAACTCTATTGCCGACATCAAAGCAGTCGGTCATCGGATTGTCTTCGGCGGCATGGAGCTCGTCAAATCGGTGCTTGCTGACGACAAGGTGATTGCAACAATCGATAAATATGCGGAATATGCCCCGCTGCATAATCCCGCCGAAGCCAATACCGTGCGCGCCT
This sequence comes from Oscillospiraceae bacterium, assembly GCA_035380125.1. Taxonomy (NCBI): domain Bacteria; kingdom Bacillati; phylum Bacillota; class Clostridia; order Eubacteriales; family Oscillospiraceae; species Oscillospiraceae bacterium. The sequence continues at coordinate 4,712 of DAOSWV010000005.1, read as the reverse complement.
GCATTGATATGTTCGGCAAAGATGTTCCCCAGGTTTGCGTGTTCGATACCTCCTTCCATCAGACCATGCCCATGGCTCACGCGATTTACGGCATCCCCTATGAATATTATAAAAAATACGCCGTCCGTAAAATGGGTTTTCACGGCATCTCTCATCAATATGTTGCAAACCGTGCGGCTCAGCTCCTCGGTAAAGATATTAAGGATACCAAAATCGTCACCTGTCATATCGGAAACGGCGCTTCCATCTGTGCGGTCGACGGCGGTAAATCCATTGATATTTCCATGGGTTTCGGCACCTGCGACGGCATCTTGATGGGTACCCGTTGCGGCATGATCGACCCGCTGGCGTTGTTTTATATCGCCCAGAAAGAGAAAATGTCGGTGGCCGATTTAAACACACTGGTCAACAAAAAAAGCGGCCTGCAGGGCGTTTCCGGTATCAGCAGCGACAGCCGCGAGCTCGAAGAAGCTGAACTGGCCGGAAACGAACGCGCCAAACTGGCCAATGATATTCAAAGATATCACGTCAAAAAACTGATCGGCTCCTATGCTTTTGAAATGGGTGGGTTGGACGCGGTTGTGTTTACCGCCGGTATCGGCGAGCGTTCCCCGATGTTGCGTGCTGGTGCGTGCGCGGGTCTGGAGCGGTTCGGCATCAAGCTTGACCCGGTGCTCAACGAAAAGATGAACGGCAAAGAAGCCAACATCTCCGCGCCGGATGCCAAGGTTCCGATTTACATTATTCCAACCAACGAAGAATTGCAGATTGCGTTCGAGATTGAAAAAGTGGCATTTGGAAAGTGAAAAGACATTAATAATACAAAGAAGCAGATTATGTCATTCTGAGCGAAGCAATTCGATGGTTTACCATCGAATGCGGAGTCGAAGAATCTCGGACAGATTATGGCTTACAGATGCTATATTTTCGGATTTTATCGATTAGAAATTTCTTAACTACATGCAAAGCGCTCCGTTAGGATAATAAAGAAGGCGCACCGAAAGGTGCGCCTTTTTCAATCTGTCATTAACGGAAAACAAAGTGCTTTTTAACAAGAGTTTTCCGTTATTTTTTCCAGACCTTCGGGGCGATCAAAATGCCGCTCTTCCACAGGCGGTATTCATATGCCCATTCGTTGCCCTTACTGCGCCACCCGTTCGGACCGAACCAGTCGACGGACAGATTGCAGTTATGCAATTCGCCGAAAGTATTGATTCGGCTTCCGTAAGCGGTCAGATCCAACCGGTGCTTACCGGGTGAAAGTTTTCCGAGTTCGACTTTATACGGTGAAATCGCGACCGTTCCGACGCGTTTTCCGTCAAGCTCCACGGCCACAAGTGGTGCGCGGAAATTCGAAACTTCAATCATCGTATCGCTTCCGCCGTCAATCTCGCAGTGATAAATTAAATTCGCGGAATAGAACGGAAGTCCCTGCGTTGTCCAATCGCCGAACGCAAGTTCCGTGACGGGCTTGACAATCTTTGAATACCGACCCTTGACCTCAACGCCGAAATCGCCCAACAGATAGCACCATTCGACCATGACCAACTTGCCGAATTTGATATCGAGAATCAATTCATTCGTCCCCGGCTTGATATCGGGCAGCGGCACGGTCTTGATGGAATCGTCTACATAAATACCGTCGGCCGGAGCATTCACTTTGCGGCCGTTCAGGAAGATCTTCGTATATTCCAAACTCTCAAGAGCCAGATGCGCACCCTTGACTCGGATATCGGATTCGATGGTGAATTTCAATTTTAGATTATTCTTCGGACGGCTCTTTTCCTTGGTGACCCACGGCTGCGCCCATCCGCCACCGCGCAGTTTCATTCCAAGCTGTGTGCGAGCTTTATCGTCGATACGTAAAATCTCTTCACAGGGCTGCCATTCACCGCCATCCACCGAGTATTCGGCCATGTCCAGCAGCAAGACATTCGGCTCTTCCAATGTAATGGGCATCTTCCCGGCCAGTTCGCCAACTTCGATGTATTGCATTTCTTCCTGTTTAGCCGTTTTCTCGGTTCTTCCGACCTCTAAAGACAGCAGCAGCGAGGAATAGGCACTGCAGTCCCACCGAATCACGGTATTGCCGTTTTGATAATCTGCACCAATCTCATAAATCTCACCGGTCTGCGTATCACATACGGACGGTTTGTATTCGCCTGTCAAGATGATGTTATAATGTTCGTCCGGCACGACGTCTTTGCTTTCCGGCGGATAGACATGACTGATGAACACCTGCTTCATATCTCCGTCAGTCCGCATCTGATAGATCAGATTAGACGCCTTGTTTCCTTTTGTATTGATAATTTCAATCTGGCGCAGCGAATTGATGCTGTCCAAAACGGCTTCCCGTGACCATTCGACTTTCGTGCATTCGGCAGCGATCTTTTTTGCTCTATCGGAAAGTTCTGCGTCGACATATTCCGGAATTTGACCGGCGAAGATGACTTTTCCGCCTTTTGCTGCGAACTCTTCAAGCGCCGCAAGTGTGGTCGAGCGGATGGTTTCACAGGCCGGAACAATGACCGCGTCATATTCCATTTCGCCGACGCCGAATCCCTTTAAATCTTTGTTATAGGTCTTCGGCAGCTGTGATTCGGAGATAAAATCAAAGTCCATCGTCCCAAACAGCAGCCATTCAATGATGTCGTCAAAGCGTTTTTCAAGCTCATCGATAATGGATTGGCTCTGTTCGCGCGGCCCGAGATTGATCCAGCAGGATTCAATCGGATGGATGACACCGACTCTGACAAACGGCTTGCCTCTCGTCATAACGGTATTGACACGGGCAAAGTGATCCTCAACCCAAGGATATTCTTTATACCACGGGGACTGATGTCCGATGGCGGCCGGATAATCCCTCTTTGCTTCACCCTCCATTGAGACCCAGTATAAGTGATGCACACGCGTGGAGATACCCAAAGCGGCCTGCCAGTCGCCCTGCAGCTTATGCCCTCGGAAATCATAATCCCAGTTCGTAACGCCGTAGAGTTCGCTCAGCACACCCGGCTGACCATATTGATGTGACGCGCTCTGTGCCTGTTTTGCGGTGGAAAGCTCATGTCTGTCACAGAGCATATCAACGCCGGACATTCCGAAACTGCGATACGGGCGCATCGCCTCACCGCCGAATTTGGTCTGTGAGGTGAGTGTCGGTTCCGCCATCAGATGCCCGGTCATTAAAATGTTGTTTTCGCGGCACCATTTTCCGATTGTATCCGCAAAAGCAGAAGCGAAGCGTTCCGCCACATGATCGTAAAAGTGATAGCGCGCGGTTGAAATCTTACCGTTGGGCAAATTCCAAAACAGTTCCGGAATTTTATTCAGAATATCTTCTTTATAGGTCTGTTTATAGGTCCTCGCAAACGTCTGCGTGAACGGAAGTTTGACGTCCTTTTTCTCATTTGCAAATCCAAAGGTGTCGCTGGCTTGAATCTGCGGTTCGTCGGTGAATATGGCCGGTATCAGTTTGCCGAACTCATCTCCCACAACCTCTTTATACCGCTCATGGGTGACTTCAATAAAACGTTGAACAGCCTCCGGCGACATCGTATCAAGATAGGTCTGGTTGTTGTACCAAGTGCTCTCCTCGGGATACTCGATAAATGCGTACCAAATATCTCCGTTTGCTTTTTCGGTCTCACTGTCCTTCGGCAATCTCTTATAATCCTTCAGACAGCCGGTCTCGTCCAAAACCACACTGTATTTGGAAAGCAGGTCTCCGGTCTTACTGTGTTCCGGATGCAGCGTAAAAAGCAAGAAACGCGCGCGGTACTTTTTCTGTTTGGTGACAAGACCGCCGGCGGCACCGGAGGGCCATCTGTCCTCGTCGTATAGCCATGCGAGCATATTGTCCTCACGCGCTTTTTCGACGCAGCCCTTGACGACCTCCATATATTCATCGGAGAGATAATCGGTCGCAAGTCCCACGCGGGTATGCATGTGGAAACCGCCCATTCCCATCTCTTTCATATGGTCTATTTCTTTGTTCATGAGCTGTTGGTCCAACTTGGTGTTCCAAGCCCAGAACGGCGTCCCGCGATATTCGCAGGTGGGATTTTTAAAAAGTTCTCTGTCGAGTTTTTCGGTTTGATTTTTCGGATAAAGCATGTGCTTTTTCTCCTTTCTGAGGATGTAAACAGTATACCACCATATGTGCGATGTAACAAGTAAAAATGCCTTTTGAAATGAAAAAGACGCACCCGAAAGTGCGTCTCGAAAAACAATTTAATTCCAATATCATTGCTTATCCCATTCCTCAAATACGGTCACGATGTTCTCATAGGGGTCGAAGGCGTTCCATTCGCACTGGGCGAATGCGCCGGTGCGCTTGCCGTTTTTCTTGATAACTGCGGAAGCCACCCGATTGACGGCTTTTTTCACGTCCTCGGTCGTTCCGAACGGCAAAATGTGCTGCCGATCGATTTCGCCCCAAAAAGTGACTTTATCGCCGTATTTTTCAACCAGATTTTCGATATTCATGCAAAACAACTGTGAATTGATCGCATCCAGACCGATTTCGACCAGATGCGGATAGATGGCCTCGATGTATCCGTCCGAATGGAAAAAGATCTTCTTGCCCTTGGAATGCGCAAGGTCGCTGTAATCCTTGTACATCGGTTTAAAAATCTGTTCCCAGGTCTTCGGGGAGATCAACAGCGATATCTGCGTACCCCAGTCGTCCATAAACGATACGCCGTCCACTGCGG
>DAOSWV010000004.1 GCA_035380125.1 Oscillospiraceae bacterium | reverse complement strand
TCCGTAATCCTTTTTTCTTTATCCTTTTTGTAACACATCATTGACAAACCTACATGCTTTCGTGCGCCGTTTCGCCTTTTAAGGTTGCAATCATCAAGGGTTTTTGCTATAATATATTGGTTACCCGGCAATTCCGGGACAACTCCGTTAAAAACTTTTAAAGATAAATTTTCAAACCCGGAGCGAAAGGATGGCATCCTGTTATGAAGGTTTCGGAAATTGTAAAACTGCTCAACTGCGAGGTCTGCACCGACTGCGGCGACATCGACCGTGAAGTTCTCTCCGCCTGCGGTTCCGACATGATGAGCGATGTGCTGGCTTTTGTCAAAGAGCAATCGGTTCTGCTGACCGGCCTTGTCAATCTGCAGGTCGTGCGCACCGCCGAGATGATGGACATGCGCTGCATCGTCTTTGTGCGCGGCAAACAGCCGGATGAAACGCTGATCAAGATGGCGTGCGATTCCGACATCATTGTGCTCAAGACCAAGGAGCGCATGTATCAGGCCTGCGGAATCTTGTATCAAAACGGTCTGCGTGGCGGCGAGGCGTGTTCCGTCAAATAAATCTCCCGGAATACGCTTTGAAAGGCGGTCACAGCATTGACTGAAAACATCAAATTACATTACGACGTCGACGGTTCCGACTTCACAATGGCCGGCGAGGCCTCCAGTGATGCAAAACGCGTGTTGAAAAAGATCGGAATCCCGCAGGACGCTGTTCGGCGGGTTTCGATTGCGATGTACGAGGGCGAGATCAACATGGTCATCCATGCCGACGGCGGCACTGCGGACCTCGAGATCGGCGACCACTCCGTCACCATCACATTGGTTGACCACGGTCCCGGCATTCCGGATATTGAACTCGCGATGCAGGAGGGCTGGTCCACCGCACCGGAAGAGGTACGCAATCTCGGCTTCGGTGCGGGCATGGGTCTGCCGAATATGAAAAAATACACCGATACTTTTGACCTCACCTCCGAGGTCGGGGTCGGCACCAAGGTCGTTATGACCGTCAATTTTTAATAAAAGCCCCTACAAAATGGGATTCAACACCCCAAAACCCGAAAAGAGATGAATGATTGAATGGCGGAAATTTTCCATTCCGTACGGCTGAATAAAGACAAATGCAAGGGCTGCAGTACCTGTGTCAAGCGCTGCCCGACCCAAGCCATCCGGGTTCGCGACGGCAAGGCCAAGATTTTAGAGGATCTCTGCATCGACTGCGGCGAGTGTATCCGGGTCTGCCCGCACCGCGCCAAAAAGGCCGTCTGCACGCCGCTCACCGAACTGACCAATTCCAAATATAAATATAAAATCGCGCTGCCGCCGCCTTCGCTATATTGCCAGTTCAACCACCTCGAAGACGTGGATTTTGTGCTGTCGGGGCTGTTGGAAATGGGCTTTGACGCGGTGTTCGAAGTCAGCGCCGCCGCCGAGATCATCTCCGATTTCACGCGGGAATACATGACCCAGCCCGACATTAAAAAACCGGTCATCTCGGGCGCCTGCCCTGCGGTCGTGCGTCTGATCGAGACCCGTTTTCACCATCTCTGCGACAACATTCTGCCCATCATTGCCCCGGTCGAACTGGCCGCGATGATGGCGCGTAAACAGGCCGCCGAAAAAACGGGCTTTTCGCAGGATGAGATCGGTGTGTTTTTCATCTCGCCCTGCCCCGCCAAAGTGACCGAGGCGATTTTGCACCCCAATACCAAAGAACAGCTCATCGACGGCGCGTTTTCGATGAGTGAAATTTATATCAAACTCGTCGGCGCGATGAACCAGATCAAAAACCCCGAACCGCTGCTGAAAAGCGGTATTTTGGGCGTCTCGTGGGCCATCAGCGGCGGTGAGGCCGGCGCATTGCTCAACGACCGGTATCTGGCCGCGGACGGCATCGAAAACGTCATCAAAATCCTCGAACAAGTCGAGGACGACAAGCTCTCCGGCGTCGATTTCATCGAACTCAACGCCTGCACTTCGGGCTGTGTCGGCGGCTGTTTGACCGTGGAAAACCCGTTCATCGCCAAATCCCGGCTCAAATCCCTGCGGCGGTATATGCCGGTTTCTCAAAACAAGAGCGGCGACCTGCCCGAACCTCTTTCGCCCGTGGCCGGAAAACACAAGGCCAAGCCCAGCGTCAAACTCAGCGAAAACCTCGACGAGGCCATGAAAATGATGCTCGAAATCGAACGGTTGACCGAGATGCTGCCGGGTCTGGATTGCGGTGCCTGCGGTGCGCCGACCTGCGCGGCGTTGGCCGAAGACGTGGTGCGCGGCAAATCCTCTTTGAGTTTGTGCGTCTATCTGATGCGCGAAAAACTGCGCCATATCCGAAAAAACCTCACGCCGGAACAACTGGCGATGTATTATGACAACGAAAAATCTTATGAGGAGCTGAGCCGCGATGACGACTAAACTGACGACTTCCGCGTATATTCAAGCGCTCGGTCTTGAGACCGTGTGCGCCGGAGAAGACCGCGTGATTTCCGGCTGTTATATCGGCGATCTGCTGAGCTGGGTTATGGGACGGGCAAGCGCCGGACAGGTCTGGCTGACGGTCATGTCCAACACCAACGTCGCCGCCGTCGCCTCGATGACCGACGTGTCCTGCGTGGTGCTTTGTGAAAGCGCCAAAGCCGATCCCGAGTTGATAGAACGGGCCAAAAAGTTGGGGCTGCCGATTTTGCGAACCGATAAATCCGCCTATGACATGGCGGTCGAGACCCACGAACTATTGAAATAATGAACTACGACCTTCACATCCATTCCTGCCTTTCGCCCTGCGGCGACGAGGACATGACGCCGAACAACATCGTCAATATGGCGGCGCTGTGCGGTCTGGATGTGATCGCTCTTTGTGACCATAACTCCTGCGGAAACTGCGCTGCGGCGATTCAAGTTGCGGCGAAAAATTATCCCGATATGATGGTTCTTCCCGGCATGGAACTCGAGACCGCCGAGGAGGTTCATGTGGTGTGCCTTTTTGCGGATTTGGACGATGCGCTCGCGTTTGAAAAATCCGTCAAAGCAGCGCGCATTCCCATCGAAAACCGCCCCGACATCTACGGGCGTCAGGTGCTGCGCGATGAAAACGACGAGATCGCCGGATTCGAGCCGCAGCTGCTCGTCACCGCCACTTCCATTTCCATCGACGACGTTCCCGCGCTGGTTGAAAAATACAACGGGGCGGCGATTCCGGCACACGTCGACCGCGACAGCAATTCGGTCCTTTCCAACCTCGGATTTTTGACGCCGGAGATGGGATTTCGAACCATTGAGGTTTCCAAAAAACTTTTTGGTCAAAAAAGGGGGGAATTCCTTGAAAAAAATCGTCTGATGCGCTATAATGTTTTGTTGGATTCCGATGCGCACTATTTGGAAGATATCGGGTCCGCGGGCGGCACAACCGACGCCGTGTTTTCGACCAAAAAGCAGCTGATTGCGCTGTTGCGCACCACCGGTTTTTAAAAATATATTTACTTAGGTACGGTTTAGCCGCTTATTACGGCATCCGATATGCAACAATTTTCGAGGAGGCAAACTTAGTTATGAGGAAGACACCCACAACGCTGCCGTTCAAGGGCACCGCTGAACAGGAAAAGCGGCTGCGCGACGGCATCGCCGAAGCAAAAGTGCATGGCGAGGGTACCATGTCCGTTCTCCAGCGGGCGCAGGAGATCTACGGTTATCTCCCGATTGAGGTTCAGGAGATCATCGCTGACGCACTGGACGTATCCCTTTCCGAGGTCTACGGAATCGCCACATTCTATGCCCAGTTCCTGCTCTCACCCAAAGCCGAGATCCAGATTTCGGTCTGTCTCGGTACCGCCTGCTATGTCAAAGGCAGTAAACTGGTGATTGAGGAGATCCAAAAGGAACTCGGTATCCAATGCGGGCAATCCACTGCTGACGGGAAATTCTCCCTCGAGGCAACCCGTTGTATCGGCGCCTGCGGCTTGGCTCCGGTCATGATGATCAATAACGATGTCTACGGCAAGTTGACCGCTAAGGAAGTCAAGGGCATTCTCGATAAATACAGATAAAACAAATGAAAGAACTCTCGCTTAATATCCTCGACATCGCGCAGAACTCCGTTACAGCCGGTGCGACGGAAATCAAGATTCTCGTCGACGAGCAACCCGCTGAAAACACCCTGCGTATCGTCATCGAAGACAACGGTTCCGGAATGGATCAAGCGTTTTTGGAACGTGTCACCGATCCGTTCACCACGACCCGCACCACGCGTAAAGTGGGCCTCGGCATTCCATTGTTTAAACAGGCGGCTGAGATGACCGGAGGCAAGTTCTCCATCACTTCAAAAGTCGGCGTCGGAACCACGGTCACAGCGGATTTTATCTATGACAGCATTGATCGGATGCCGATCGGCGACATGCCGTCCACCATCACGGCGTTGCTCGGGTCAAAACCCGGAATCGACTGGATATACGAGCACAGATACGGCAAAAGCACTTTCACCTTTTCTTCCCGCGAGATCATTCGGCAGGTCGGTGACATCGATTTCACACAACCCGAGATCACCGAATGGATCGCCCAGTATATCAGCGAACAACTTCATAATTTATATGGGGGGAAAGTTTGACTCTTTGGACTTCGCCAATCGGATCAAACATCCTCTCAAATACGAAAGGATAGTATTTATGAAAACTTTAGCGGAACTTGCCGCAATCCGAGAAAACACCAAAAAGAACATCGTCCTTCGCGAAGAGAGCGACGACAATATCCGGGTCGTCGTCGGTATGGCCACCTGCGGTATCGCCGCCGGCGCCAGACCCGTTCTTACCGCTTTCATCGACGAGATCAACAATCGCGGATTGAAAAATATCACCGTGACCCAGACCGGCTGCATCGGCGTCTGCCGTCTTGAACCGATCGTCGAGGTCTATGAACCCGGCAAAGAGAAGGTCACCTATGTGAAGATGGACGCGGACAAGGTCGCGAAAATCGTCACCGAACATCTTGTCAATCATCGTCCGGTCGTGGAATACACGATTGAAGACGCTTTGAAATGAGCGAAAGGAGAGACACCACTATGATAAGATCACAGGTTTTATGCTGCACCGGCACCGGTTGTTCCTCTTCCGGCTCACATGAACTGGCCGCAGAAATGGAAAAACAAATCGCAGCCGCAGGGCTTACAGACGAGGTAAAGGTCGTCAAGACCGGCTGCTTCGGTCTCTGCGCACTCGGCCCGATTATGATCATCTACCCCGAGGGTACATTCTACAGCCAGGTAAAAGCCAGCGACGTCAAAGAAATCGTCGAAGAACATCTGCTCAAAGGCAGACCCGTCAAGCGGCTGATTTATTCCGAGGCGATTGAGAAAGACAGAATGCTCTCTCTTTCCGACACGCCGTTTTATAAAAAGCAAAAACGTATCGCGCTGCGCAACTGCGGCGTCATCAACCCCGAAAACATCGACGAATACATCGCGATGGACGGCTATCTGGCGCTCGAAAAAGTTCTGACCACCATGAAGCCCGAAGAAGTCATTAAGACTATTTTGGATTCGGGTCTGCGCGGCAGAGGCGGTGCGGGATTCCCGACCGGCCGCAAATGGCAGTTCGCCGCAGCCAGCGTCAGCGATGTCAAATACGTCTGCTGCAACGCCGACGAAGGCGACCCCGGCGCGTTCATGGACCGTTCGGTTCTCGAAGGCGATCCGCACGCCGTTCTCGAAGCAATGACCATCGCGGCTTATGCGATCGGCGGCACCCACGGATACATATACGTCCGCGCTGAATATCCGATCGCTGTCCGCCGTCTTGAAATCGCCATCAAACAGGCGCGTGAATACGGCTTGCTGGGTGATAATATCATGGGCACCGGTTTCTCGTTCGAAATCGATATCCGTCTCGGCGCAGGCGCATTTGTCTGCGGTGAGGAAACCGCACTGCTGACCTCCATCGAGGGCAACCGCGGTGAGCCGCGTCCGCGTCCGCCGTTCCCGGCCATCAAGGGCCTGTTCGGCAAGCCGACCATGCTCAACAACGTCGAGACCTACGCCAACGTCGCGCAGATCATTCTGAATGGCTCCGAATGGTTTGCCTCGATGGGTACCGAAAAATCCAAGGGCACCAAGGTCTTTGCACTCGGCGGCAAGATCACCAACACCGGCCTCGTCGAAGTCCCGATGGGTACCACCCTTCGTGAAATTATCGAAGACATCGGCGGCGGCGTTCCGAACGGCAAAAAGTTCAAAGCCGCGCAAACCGGCGGTCCGTCCGGCGGCTGCATCCCGGCACAGCATCTCGACACCCCGATCGATTATGAAAATCTGATTGCCATCGGTTCGATGATGGGCTCCGGCGGATTGATCGTCATGGACGAAGACAACTGTATGGTCGACATCGCCAAGTTCTTCCTCGAATTCACGGTTGACGAATCCTGCGGCAAGTGCGTGCCCTGCCGTATCGGCACCAAGCGCCTGTACCAGATGCTCGAAAAGATCACCTCGGGTCAAGGCACACTGGAAGACCTCGACAAGATGGAGGCCCTGTGCCACCACATCCAACAGAATTCCCTGTGTGCACTGGGACAGACCGCTCCGAACCCGGTGCTCTCCACACTTAAATATTTCCGTAATGAATATATCGCCCACGTTGTCGACAAGAAATGTCCGGCCGGCGTCTGCAAAGCGCTCGTGACCTACACGATTAACGACAACTGCAAAGGCTGCACGCTCTGCGCACGCAACTGCCCGACAAAAGCCATCACCGGCGCTATCAAAGAAAAACACGTCATCGACCAGACAAAGTGCGTTAAGTGCGGGCTCTGCTTCGCCAACTGCAAGTTCGGCGCAATCGAGAAGAAATAAGGGGAGGAATAAGATATGGAACCCAAAATGCTCAATGTGAAAATCGACGGTATCAGCGTCAGCGTTCCGGAGGGCTCGACCGTTCTGGAAGCTGCCCATGCCGCCGGTATTAAGATCCCCACCCTTTGTTATCTCAAAGGTGTCAACGAGGTCGGCTCCTGCCGTATCTGCGTTGTCGAAGCGACCGGCGCAAGAGGTCTTGTGGCCGCTTGTATGCACCCTGTCACCGAAGGGATGGAGGTCAAAACCAATACTGCGAAACTCCAGAAAGCCCGCAAAGGTACGCTGGAATTGATTCTTTCCAATCATAATAAAAAGTGCCTTTCCTGTATCCGCAGCGGCAGCTGTGAACTTCAGGGACTGTGCCATGAATACGGCGTGGACGAGGATAAATACTCCACCGTTCCCGACGAGACCATCTATGACGACTCCGCAGTCCACATGGTCCGCGACGACTCCAAGTGCATTCTCTGCCGCCGCTGCATCTCGGCCTGCGAAAAGGTTCAGGATATCGGCGTCATCGGCCTTGTCAACCGCGGCTTCGACACCCATGTCGGCACTGCTTTCGACCGGCCGCTGGGCGATGTCTCCTGTGTCTCCTGCGGACAGTGCATCGTCGCCTGCCCGACCGGTGCGCTGCATGAAAAAGATCAGACTGACGAAGTCTTCGCGGCACTCAGCGACCCCGAAAAGTTCGTCGTCATTTTCCCCGCTCCGTCGATCCGTGCAACACTCGGCGAATGCTTCGATATGCCGATCGGCACCGATGTCACCGGAAAAATGGCCACCTCCATGCGCCGTCTCGGTTTTGACCGTGTCTTTGACACCAACTTCTCAGCCGATCTGACCATTGTCGAAGAGGCTCATGAGCTGATCGACCGTGTTTCCAACGGCGGCACTCTGCCGCTGATCACCTCCTGCTCACCGGGTTGGATCAAATTCTGCGAACATTATTATCCCGAGATGATTCCCAACCTGTCCAGCTGCAAATCGCCGCAGCAGATGTTCGGCGCAATCGTCAAGACCTACTACGCCGAAAAGAACAATATTGACCCCAAAAACATCGTCTGCGTTTCGGTCATGCCCTGCACGGCCAAGAAATTCGAAGTCGGCAGACCCGATCAGGATGCCGCAGGCGTTCCGGACGTCGATATCGCACTGACCACCCGTGAATATGCGCGCATGGTCAAGCTGGCCGGCATTGACTTCGTGAATCTGCCCGACGGCGATTTTGACCACCCGCTCGGTTCTTCCACCGGCGCTGCTGTCATCTTCGGCGCAACCGGCGGCGTTATGGAGGCAGCCCTTCGTACCGCAGTCAGCACCCTCACCGGTAAAGAGGATGACAACATGGTCGTCTTTAACGAGGTCAGAGGCGCTGACGGCGTTAAGACCGCCACTTACAAAGTCGCGGGCATGGACATCAAAGTCGGCGTCGCAAGCGGCACCGGTAACGCACGCAAACTACTCGAACGCGTCAAAGCGGGCGAACAGTTCCACTTCATCGAAATCATGTGCTGCCCGGGCGGCTGCATCAACGGCGGCGGTCAGCCGCAGCAGTCGGCGGAAGTCCGCAGTTGGACCGATCTGATCGGCCTGCGTTCCGCAGCGCTGTATAAAAACGATGCAAACAAAGCCATTCGCCGTTCGCACCAGAATCCGGACATCATCCAGCTTTACAAGGAGTATCTGGAGAAACCCGGCAGCCACAAGGCGCATGAGATTCTGCATACCACCTACATCGCCCGCAAAAAGTTTTAATCGGATTCCCGGCAGCGGCGGTTGACCAGCTCAACCGCCGCTGTTTCGATTAAGGGGCAGAACATGAAGACAGCCCTCCATCCCCTGTTTGTGCCTAACCCATTTCGCGCTGAAGGAATGAATTTTATTATGAAAAACAATCTCACGGCAAGGCACATCACCCGCGGCGGCGTTATCGCGGCCGCATACGCCGTGCTCACGCTGATCCTCTACCCGATCGCTTTCGGGCCGGTTCAATGCCGCCTTTCGGAGGCGCTGACCGTACTGCCGGTCTTCACACCCTCGGCAATCTGGGGACTGACATTGGGCTGCGCCATTTCGAACGGCGTTGCCATTCTCACCGGAAACACGATCGCCGGCGTTTGGGACGTCCTGTTCGGTTCTCTGGCAACTGGTATTGCCGCTGTCTGCACCTATTTCACAAGAAAAATTCAATTTAAAGGACTGCCGCTGCTGTCCATGGTTTTTCCCGTCGTTCTAAACGCGCTGGTCGTTGGCGCGGAACTCACAATCGTAGAAAAGGGCTTTCTCGATTGGCCGTTGTTCGGATTCAATGCACTCTCGGTCGGCGCCGGTCAGGCGATTGCCTGCTTCGGCGGCGGATTATTGCTATTCAAGGCCGTGGATAAAACAAAACTCGGTTCATTGTTATAAATTTATTGATTAAACAAATTTTGCGGGCGGAATTCGCCCGCTTTTTATTTGCAAAACGATTGCAAAGATGGTATTATATGAACAATATTGAAATTTTCGATTTTTATCAATCGGATGTCGTAACACAATGATTTAAAAAAGAATCGGTAAAATCAATCAACGCTTAGCGTATTTACCAATACTTTAAATATTTCATCATGATTTGCTCACAATGGTTCTTTAAAATACAAGCGACGAGTCAAGAGATTCGCCTGAATCCAATATGCTTGCATCATTTATTTTTATCCATTGATATAAAAGGAGATTGCCATGTCAAAAACCTTAAAAAAAGTTCTTTCAGCAGTTGCGGTGTTTGTCGTTATAACCCTTGCCGCAACCGGATGCTCAGGGAATTTTCAACCTGTTTCTTCACAGTCGAGTTCTGTGATTTCCTCGCTTCAACAATCCTCTGTAGAGAGTTCTGTTGATTCATCTTCTGAGCTGAACACCTCCAGTGAAGAATCGTCCTCCTCGCCGGTCAAAGCTTCTGCCACCACAACGACTTCGATGATTACCGGTACCACAAGCCGTACGGGAATTGCCGACATCATCGACAACATTGCCGACAGTGTCGTTGCCATTAATGTCACCGGCGTTGCTTATGACTACTTCAACCGTTCCTATCCCACAGAAGGCAGCGGTTCGGGCGTCATCATCTCATCTGACGGCTATATCATCACCAACAACCATGTTATCAGCGGCGGCAATAAAATCACGGTCTTTTTGAAAGACGGACGTTCTTTCACCGCCGACCTCGTCGGAAAAAGTTCGAGCGATGATGTCGCGCTTCTGAAAATCGATGCTACCGGCCTTACCGCCGCTAAAATCGGTGATTCTTCCACTTTGCGTGTCGGTGATGACACCATCGTTATCGGCAACCCGCTTGGTGAATTACAAGGCACCGTCACTACGGGCATTATCAGTGCGCTCGAGCGTGAGATTGAACTTGACGGTACCACCTTTACCGTTCTTCAGACCGACGCAGCCGTCAACCCCGGCAATTCCGGCGGCGGTATGTTCGATTCAAACGGAGAACTGATCGGTATTGTCATTGCAAAAACATCTGAAACCGGTGTTGAAGGTCTTGGGTTCGTACTCCCGATCAACAGCGTCAAACCTGTTGTGGAAGAGTTGATGGAAAACGGTTATGTCACAGGCAGACCCTATATCGGCCTTTATTCGGTCGACATCGACAGCTATCTGTTGGCTCGCATGAATAACGTTGAATATATGGGTGTCTATGTTCAGTCGGTAGATACCGACAGCCCCGCCGAACTCGCAGGACTTCGCGCAGTCGACTTGATTCAAAAAATCGACGGGGTGGCTATCACCGAGGCAAGTCAAGTCACTGAAATCATTCAAAGCAAGAGCATAGGCGATCAGGTTGTATTTGAAATCTACCGCCAGGGCAATTATTCCGAGACCGGGGAGAATCTCACGATAACTGTCACAGTTGGCGAAAACAAAGGATAAACAAAAACCGGAGATGCATGCATCTCCGGTTTTTGTTTTATATTTAAACTGTTCCGGGAAATTCGGAGCAGTTTTGTTTTTTTCTTGACATTACTCTTTGTGTAATGTTATTATATTCGTAACATGAGAAAGGAGCTTTCAAATGGACACCATCTTTTTATCCGGAAAGAAAGAATTAGATATTTACATCAATCCGCAAAGGCAGGAGTTATTACGCCGCATGCGTATTTCCGGCACTCCGATGACGCCGAAACAGCTCGCCGATCAAATGGATATTTCCGCCTCAGCCGTGCAACATCATATTAAAAAGCTCATCGGACTCGGTATTGTGGCGCTTCATCATACCGCGCATATTCACGGCATTTTAGCGAGCTATTACGAAGTGTTGCCCAAAACGGTCAGCATCGGCTGCCAATTCGATGATATCAATGAGGTTCAACGGATTGCTTTTATGCAGAATGAATTGAACTCGGTGTTTTCCGGAATCGCAGATTATTATAAGAATGATTACAAAAACATAAAACCAGATGAACAACACGGCGATTTTCTCTCCGGCATTGTTTATCTTAAAAATGATGAGGCGAAAGAACTTTACGGCATCATCCGAAAATTCTTAGACGAACATCACCAGAATAAACAAGAGAATACCGTCCCATGGGAATATGCCCTGATTGCATATCCGATTACAGAAGAAACAGATGCGTAAAATATTTTTGATAATCACTTTTTTAAAGAGCTTTTCCGTTGGGGTTATGATGCCGGTTCTTGCTCTGTCTCTAATTGCTCACGGCGCTTCAATCAACACCATATCTCTGCTTTTAGGCACATATTCGCTCACTGCCCTTTTTGCCGAATTCCCAAGCGGTATATTTGCCGATATCTGCGGAAGGAAGAAATCGGCTCTGTTAGCTTATTTTTTATCAGCCGTCTCATTTGTATTTTTGTTGTTTTCAAACACTTTATGGCTCTTATTTCTATCCATGGTTTTCACGGGCCTGGGGCGCGCTTTTGCCTCAGGGAGCATGGATGCTTTGATTATCGACGACACTGTCTCAAAGGGGATAACACTCGTTAAGGTGACAAGCCGACTTTCGATTTTTGAAAGCGCGGGGCTTGCCGCCGGTGCGCTGGCGGGTGGGTGTCTGTCCGGTATCATACAGCGTTATACCGCCAATATTTTAACCGGCCTGATCATTAACGTTCTGTTATTGATGGTATTAATTTTCTTCGTTAAGGAAAAACATAGCGATTTGGAAAATAAACCGAACAAAAACAAGATCGGTATACAGATTAAAAACAGCTTGAGCTTTTTATCTCAAAAAGGGCTCGTACGAATTTTATTGGTATTTACAATCCTCACAGGTACAGCATTGTTTTCTGTCGAGACATACTGGCAACCGGCTTTCAGCGAAATTTCTTCAGCCTCTTGGCTTTTAGGTGTCACCAGTTTTACGGGTTTTGCTTTTGTTATTTTAGGCAGCAAAATTGCCGAGTGCTTTTTGGCCAAAAAGCCGAATTTCAGCGTGCTTTGGTTAATCATCAATAAACTCATATTTGGTATTTTACTATCCCTATTCATGCTGCAAAACCAAATCCCACTGTTTATCGGAATGTACGTATTCATCTACTTTTTTGTCGGAAACGGCAACGTTACAGAAAACACTTTATTAAATCAAATTGTCTCTCCCGATCAACGGGCAAGCATTCTCTCTTTATTCTCATTCATTCTGCAAGCCGGAGGCATCATAACCGCTCTGCTTGGCTATATCGTCAGTACACAAACCAACTACCGCGTGATTTGGCTGATCGCAGGTATTTTACTCATTCTCGGTGTGGGGCTGTGCGTCCTATTATATCGCAGAGCGATAATAAAATCACCCGCTTAAAAAAATCCTGAATAAATTATAAAGCAAAAAGTGCCGCAGCAAAAGCTGTGGCACTTTTTTGGAATTATGATTAGACCAGTTTGCTGGGCATGATCTTGACTGCCGGACCCATGGTCGAAACCACGGTGCAGGAGCGGATATACTGTCCCTTTGCCGCAGCCGGCTTGGCCTTGATGATGGCGCCGAGTAAAGTGTTGAAGTTCTCTGCCAGTTTCTCTTTGCCGAAACTCGCCTTACCGATCGGGCAGTGGATGATGTTGGTCTTGTCCAGACGATATTCGATCTTACCGGCTTTGGCTTCGGTGACTGCCTTGCCGATATCGGGCGTAACGGTGCCGGCCTTGGGGTTCGGCATCAAGCCGCGCGGACCGAGAATTTTACCGAGGCGGCCGATCAGACCCATCATATCGGGAGTTGTGATCAACACGTCGAAATCCATCCAGTTTTCTTTCTGGATCTTTTCGATGAATTCTTCGGCACCGACATATTCAGCGCCGGCTGCCGTAGCCGCTTTTACCGCATCATTTTTGCAGATTGCGAGTACGCGGACGGTTTTGCCCGTTCCATTGGGAAGAACGACCGCGCCGCGGACCTGCTGGTCGGCATGGCGGGAGTCGACGCCCAGACGGACATGGACTTCGATGGTCTCGTCGAACTTGGCTTTGGCAGTCTGGGCGCAGAGCTCCATTGCCTCTTCAACTTCATATTGTTTGGTCTTGTCGTACAGCTTTACGCTGTCGTCATATCTCTTTCCGTGTTTCATATCCCTGTTTCCTCCCGTCAGTCGACAACTTCGACGCCCATGCTGCGCGCGGTACCGGCGATCATCTTCATCGCGGTCTCGACACAGGAGGCGTTGAGGTCCACCATTTTGGACTCTGCGATCTGGCGAACCTGAGCAGAGGTGATCTTGGCGACCTTGGTCTTGTTGGGCACACCGGAACCGCTCTCAATGCCGCAGGCCTTTTTAATCAGAACTGCCGCAGGCGGTGTTTTGGTGATGAACGAGAAAGAGTGGTCCGCATAGACCGTGATAACAACCGGGATAATGAGTCCCATGTCGTTTTTTGTTCTCTCGTTGAATTCCTTTGTGAATTGCATGATGTTCACGCCGGCCTGACCGAGTGCCGGTCCGACAGGCGGTGCCGGTGTGGCTTTACCGGCGGGGATCTGAAGCTTGACATAGCCAATGACTTTTTGAGCCATTTTTCTTTCCTCCAATTTTGTGGTTTCTGGCGGACATTCTATGAACATCCTCCCACTGACGCCTGATACCTCCGGCGTCCGGAGTTCACCTCAACTGAAGTGATCACTTCAATAAAGTGATTTATACCGGTGTGATCTGATCCATAGCCAGATCGACCGGGGTCTCCCGGTTCATCACGAACACCATCACGCGCACACGGCCTTCAGCGGTGTCGATTTTATCGACAACACCGGTCATGCCGGAGAACGGACCATCCATGATTTCAACGGAATCGCCGACTTCATAGTCGACTTTGACACTGCGCGTTTCAACGCCGAGGGCGTTGATCTCCGCTTCTGAAAGCGGTTCGGGTTTGGAAGCTGCGCCGACAAAACCGGTCACGCCTCTGGTGTTTCGGACGACATACCAAGATTCATCGGTCATCACCATTTTGACGAGCACATAGCCGGGAAACAATTTTTGTTCGACCTCGCGGGTCTTATTGTCCTTGATCTCGGTCACGGTCTCGAGCGGGATCTTGGTCTCGAGAATCAGATCCTGCATATGGCGGTTCTCCACCATTTTTTCAAGATTGGTGCAGACCTTGCTTTCATACCCTGAATAGGTATGCACGACATACCATTTTGCGGCTTCAGGCATAGTTCCTCTCAGCTTCCTGCGATCACGCCGGCCAGCAACAGCAGCAGGCGGTCGAATCCAAAGAGCAGTGCGGCGCAGATGATGACGACCACCATAACCAGCATAAATCTCTTAAATGCCTCTTTATGCGTCGGCCAGGTGATTTTTTTCATCTCAAGACGGACTTCTTTCAGGAATTGTCCGAGCTTTGCAAAACCCTTTTTCGGAGCGGCGGCATCGTTAGCCATTTTTGTACCTCCCCGTTACTTCGTCTCGCGGTGGAGTGTGTGTTTACGGCAGAATCTGCAGTACTTGTTCATCTCCAACCGGTCGGGATCGTTCTTCTTGTTTTTGACTGTGTCATAGTTGCGCTGTTTGCACTCCGTGCAGGCCAGCGTGATTTTGACCCTCATGACGGCACCTCCGTTACAGCGGTCTTCCCGCCTTAGTTTGCCTCCCTCAAGGGTGAGTTCTTGTCCTTCACGCAAAAAAGTGCAGACAAAAAATAAGCCCTCTCTGAGGTGATTGTCATTGTATCATAATTCGGACGCACTTGTCAACCCCTATTATGCCATATTTTCGGGCGAAATGCAACATTCTCGATTGACAAAATCCGCTTTTCGTGTTACACTCAATCCATCTTTCCCGATAGGAGTGAAAAGATGTACAATTAACCGCTTGAACGACACATCACTTGGCGTAATCGAATCTTGACTGGATTCGAACACACTTTGTTATGCTGTCGGAAAAGACGGTTTTTTTGTTTGTCTTAAAATAAATTTCCGGTTCTTTTTTGACAGCTTTGAGGGAGGAATTTTCAGATGCTTCAAATCTTGAATTTAACCATATCGCTTTCTAAAAACGGCAAGAAAATCTTAGACAATTTCACTTTTTCGCTCAATCCGGGCGATAAAGCCGTCATCATCGGAGAAGAGGGCAACGGTAAGAGCACCCTTTTAAAGTTGATTTATGACCCGGCTCTGGTCGAGCATTATATCGAATACAGCGGTAATATCCTGCGCGACGGATTGAAATACGGCTATCTCAAGCAGGAACTTTCCGATGCCGAAAAACAACTCTGCGTAAGAGAATTTTTATCGGATGACCGTTTGTTTGAGACGCTTTTGCCCGACGAACGCGCCGAAATTGCCGCACAGCTCGGGTTGAACCCGCAAATGTTCAATTCCGATCAATCAATGAGCACCCTCTCGGGCGGCGAAAAGGTCAAAATGCAGATGGCGCGGATTCTGGCTGCACGGCCCGATGTGCTGCTGCTCGATGAGCCGACCAACGACATTGACATTAAGACCCTCGAATGGCTGGAAACCTATATCAACCGCTGCGGACTGCCGGTGCTGTTCGTCTCCCACGACGAAACGCTGATCGAGCGCACGGCCAATGTCATCATCCATCTCGAACAGGTGGTGCATAAGCGCAACGCCCGACATACGATTGCAAGAATGCCGTATGCACAGTATATCGACGAGCGTATGCGCGGCCTTGTCCATCAGGAACAGGTGGCAAGAAAGCAGCGCGAGGATTATAAAGCCCAACAAGAGCGTTGGAAGAAGATTCATGACAAGGTCGAACGCGATCAGGAGAATATCTCTCGTCAAGACCCCGGGGGCGCTCGTCTTTTAAAAAAGAAGATGAAGGCAGTCAAATCGCTGGAACACCGGTTTGAGCGCGAAAAAGAGGACTTTGAGGAGATTCCGATTGTCGAAGAGGCCATTTTCATGAAATTCGCCGAGGGCACCGCTCTGCCCCGCCAAAAAGAGGTCCTGCGGCTGTCGCTGCCGGAACTTAAAATCGGCAGCAGGATTCTCTCGAAAAACATTGAACTTAACGTATCCGGCGGAGAACACGTCGGAATTATCGGCGACAACGGCACGGGCAAGACCACACTGCTGCGGCTGATCGCGGACGAACTGCTCCGGCGAAAAGACCTGAAAGCCGCCTATATGCCGCAGGATTACGAGGATTCGCTCGACTTATCCCAATGCCCGCTTGATTTCCTTGCGCCGTCCGGCAAAAAGGAGGACATCACCCGCGCACGAATCCAAATGGGCAGCATGCGCTTCACCCACGAAGAGATGCTCGGAACCATCGGCGGACTCTCAGGTGGTCAGAAGGCCAAACTGCTGTTTTTAAAGATGACGCTCGACGGCAGCAATGTGCTGATCCTCGACGAGCCGACACGCAATTTCAGCCCGCTCTCCAATCCGGTCATCCGCCGCGTATTGCGGCAGTACGACGGCACGATCATCAGCGTAACCCACGACCGCAAATACCTCGCCGGGGTCTGTGACACCATTTATGAAGTGACGCCTGAGGGACTTTTCAAAGTGTAATTTAAATTGTAGGGCGCGGCATCCCTGACGTGCCGTATGGATTTCCATGCAGCCGACTTTAATCAGAAGGGCAACGGAAGTGCAATGCGCACCCTTACAATGAAAAATCGTATAAACGGCGCGTCAGGGATGCCGCGCCCTACTACTATACGAAGCACTGAAAAATTCCATACGGTGGGACGGGGTCTTCACGCCCTACGATAAAAAACAAAACAACTTAAGAACAACTTAAGGTAAACAAAAAACAAGGGCTCGGAGGTTTCCCCGAGCCTTTTGTCTTTTTTTTAACGGTTACTTGCTTATTAAAAATCCATTATTCAGCTCGCGTATTGGCCGGGCATAATCACATCGTCGTTGAGTTTTGCCGCTGAGGTGTCGACGTCAGTGCTTTCATCCTCACGGATTTCGCGGGCAAAGATGGCATACCGGCCGTCTTCAATATCATACGAACAGGTGACCAGCGAAATAATCAGATCGTCTTTTTGGACGTCAACATCAATATCAAGCAGACTGTGCGCCCGAATGGTGTCTATGTAATCCATAAAACTGTCATCACTCGAAAACTGCGAATACAGCTTAAACTCATCGTCTGAACCGTTATCGGGCGAAGCGTCCATCAGCACGACGGCGAAAATCTTATATTTGGAATAATCGTAAAGGGTATTAAACTCGACAATCGGGTGCTGTTGATAATACTCAACCGAAGTGTATTCGTCAAGCGTGGAAAACATCGCTTGGGTTTTCATATTATGGCCGTAAATGACAATATTCTTGCCCTTGGGATTAAATATGCTTTGATAATCGAGGAAGATCGTGCCGTTGCGGTTATAGCTGCCGTCATAAGCGGTGCGCAGATAGTCGTCGTTATTTTCGGTCTGAACCACGACATAGTCGATCGGCGTGTCCTCAATTTTAATCCAGCCAACCGTGTCTTTGTTTTGATCATACAGCGTTCGGAAAGCCGGCAGAATATCATTTTCTCCCATTGGTGCCGTAATCTGCTGCGCCGCACTCTGCATTTCAGATGCCAGTTGTTCTTTTTCCTTTTCGCTCTTATACCCGTCGTACCAATCCAAAAACAGAATGCCGGCACAAATCAAAAGAATCATCATAAAAATGGTGATCAATACGATTTGTATTTTGGACATCCCTTGTTCTCTCGGCGGTTGTTTTTCTCTAATTTCGTTCATTTCTATCTCCCTGAAAAAGGATACCACTATATTATATCGCCTATGCCGTTATATTTCAAGTGAGTCATAACGCTCTAAATCGTTTGATTGTGGCAAAAATCGTGAAGCCACTCAAAAAATCAACATCAGGATAAGCGGTAAGTGGCTTCACAATGGTTGCTTTTTAAGGTATCTCATGATAAAATGGACACAATTCGGAATACCGAAGTTCTGGAGGGATCAATATGGCATACATCCAAGATTATTCAGCGCTTAAACAAAAAATAGATCAATACGACTGGGCTGAAAAGCTCTATGATAAGATGAAAACCGGCGTCGACGCATTTATCGATACCTATCACGACGATATCAACCGCCGCAACGGCTGGGGTCATAACTACATCTGCGAAAAATGCGGCACCGGTTTAAAATTCGACAAGGATATCCCGATGGGGCAGCCCTGCCCTGCCTGCGGACACATCAATATGGGTTGGCGCGCCAATGACGCCTGGAACACTTCATATCGCGGCAACGCCAACGGCAACGCAAAAAAAGCTGCGATTTTATACAAGCTCACCGGCGATACGAAATATCTCGAATATATTAAAAAAGTTCTTACATTCTACCTCGAAAATTATCAGAAACTGCAGGTATGGGTTGTCCATCCGATGTACTTAGGCCGAATCAACGGCCAGCACCTTTCCGATGACGGGTGTGTGATCTCTCTTTTGACCGCGATGATGATTCTCGGCGATGAACTGGATGAGGGCTTTGTCACCGAACTGGGTGAAAAATTCTTTATTCCGGAAGGACATTTTCTCAAGCCGTTCTGCTATTACATTAATAATATTCCGGTATGGGATCTGTGCGCCATTGCGACCATCGGCATTTTCTATAAACAGCCCGATCTTATTGAATACGCCTTCGAAAGCGAATTCGGCCTGATCAATCAGGTCGCGTTGGGCATCACCAAGGATTATTTCTGGTATGAGGGTTCGGTGCATTATCACTTCTACTGCATTGCTCCGATGACCGATCTGATCTATTTTGCCAAGTCGTCCGGCTATCAGGCCGACTGCATCGACAAACTCGCTAAGATTATTGAAAAGATGTACGTTATGCCGGCGCAGATGGCATTCAAAAACTGTATGCTGCCCAATCCCAACGACGGCTGGCCGTTCATCTCCATGGCTAACTTTGCCGGACAATATGACGTTGCCTCAGCCAGTTTCGATCATCCGATGATCAAGTGGGCCGCGACGATGATGTATGACGACCGCTCTCCGCTGCTCGATCATAACGGCGTCCCGAGTCCATCCCGCGGCGGCGATCTGCCCCGGCTGTTATTCGGCATCAACCCTTCGGACTACGACAAATATCCACGCGAAAAGCTCGAAACCCGGCTCTGGGAAGACACGGATTTTGCCATGCTGCGCGATAAGGATCTCGAGGTGTTCTTTAAATACGGTCTGATCATCGCCTCGCATTCGCATTTCGATATCATGAACATCGAAATTTCCGCGTTCGGCGAATCGGTCTGTTATGATCTCTCGACCAACGGCTATGGCTCGTTCCTGTTTAATTGGCAGCAAGGCACGCTTTCACACTGCACCGTCGCGACCGATAAAGTCAATATCCCGAAAAAGAATAAAGGCAAGCTGCTTGAATACGATAAAGATACTGCACATATCAAAGCGCTCAGCGAAGACGCCTATCCCGGTGTCGACTATATCCGTGACCTGAAGCTCGACAATAACACCCTGCATGACAACTTCACCTGTACCGGAAAAGACGGCAAGCCGCACACCTATGATTATTTCTTCCACTGCCTGGGCGAGCCGGAATTCAATTTTGAGGCGAAAGAAGTCCCGCCGTTTACCGAAAAACTCTACGACACACTGCAGGAATTGAAGTGTTATGAGAGTGACGGCGATATCAAGTTTTCCTACAAACTGCCCGACAAGCGGGTTGATATCACGCTCAAGGGCCAAAAAGACACAAAGTTCTATCTCTTTAAAGGCTATGCCCAGACCGGCAAACACTTCCGCTGGGGCATCATGGCCCGCCGTAATGCCGTTGATACGACCTTTGCCGTCGATTATAAATTTTCAAAGATTTGAGGTTATTGAATGCTTTCCGACATCGAAATCGCCCAAGCAGCCAAGTCACTGCCGATTGCCGAAATCGCCGATAAACTCGGGATTCCGTCCGACGAACTCGAACCCTACGGAAAATATAAGGCAAAAATCACGCAATCGGCTTTTGAACGAACCGCAGACCGCCCCGACGGAAAATTGATTTTGGTCACCGCGATCAACCCCACCCCTGCGGGAGAGGGCAAGACCACAACCACCGTCGCACTCGGACAAGCGATGAGACAGATCGGAAAGAATGCCATTATCGCACTGCGCGAACCGTCTCTCGGACCGGTGTTCGGCATCAAAGGCGGCGCTGCGGGCGGCGGTTATTCCCAGGTGATTCCGATGGAGGACATCAACCTCCATTTTACAGGCGATATCCACGCAGTCACAGCTGCCAATAACCTGCTGTGCGCCGTAATCGATAATCATATCAACCATGGCAATGCCCTGCGTCTCGATACAAGGCGTATTTACTTCAGCCGCTGCATGGACATGAACGACCGTGCGCTGCGCGAAATCATTGTCGGCATCGGCGGCAAAGCCAACGGCTTTATGCGCTCCGACAGCTTTAACATCACCGCGGCTTCCGAGGTTATGGCGGCACTTTGCCTCTGCACGGACATCGCCAATCTCAAAAAGCGACTCGGTGATATTCTTGTGGGTTACGACCTCGAAGGGAATGCGGTCTTCTGCCGTCAGCTGAACGCACAGGGTGCAATGGCGACACTCCTTAAAGATGCGGTCAATCCCAACCTTGTTCAAACCCTTGAGGGTACGCCCTGCCTGATGCACGGCGGCCCGTTCGCCAATATTGCCCACGGCTGCAACTCTGTCAGAGCGACAAAACTCGGGTTGAAACTGGCCGATTACTGCATCACGGAGGCCGGATTCGGCGCCGATCTGGGCGCGCAGAAGTTTTTTGATATCAAATGCCGCGCCGCCGGTTTGACGCCGTCTGCGGTCGTGCTGGTCGCCACAGTGCGCGCATTAAAATACAACGCAGGCATTGCAAAAGCCAAACTCGGTATTGAAAACGCAGCCGCAGTCGAAAAAGGCAGTGTAAACCTCGCTGCCCACATTGAAAATATTAAAAAATACGGGCTTCCGGTCGTTGTCGCCGTCAACCGCTTCCCGACCGATACTCCCGAGGAAATCACCGCCATCCTGCAAATTGCTGAACGATACGGCGCCGACTGCGCGGTCAGTGACGGCTTTTCGGAGGGCGGGAAAGGCGCCGTATATCTTGCTGAAAAAGTCGCGGCAGCAGCAGATATGGGGGGAAATTTCAAACCGCTCTGCACCGATAAAATGACGGTCACCGAAAAGATCGAACGTATTGCCCGGGAAATTTACGGTGCGAATGAAGTTGTGTTTGAGGATATGGCTTTAAAACGTCTGAATGAAATTCAGGCCCTCGGGCTGGACAAATTGCCCGTCTGCATCGCCAAGACCCAATATTCACTCAGCGATGATCCCAAGAAACTCGGACGGCCGAGAAACTTTAAGCTGACGGTGCGCAATCTGCGTCTTTGCACCGGCGCGGGCTTTGTCGTGGCACTCACGGGTGATATTATGACCATGCCCGGATTGCCCAAAGTGCCGGCCGCAAGCACTATCGACATCGATCAAAACGGTCTTATAAGCGGATTATTTTAAAGGCGGAAAAAATCTAAAAAAACTGGTTTTTGGTATTGACAATACCCTTCGAATTGTGTTATTATGTTATCCGTCGCCGGCTGGCAGAGAGGTTCTCCGGGACGCGTGGGGGAGCATAGCTCAGCTGGGAGAGCATCTGCCTTACAAGCAGGGGGTCACAGGTTCGAGCCCTGTTGTTCCCACCAAATGGCTCGGTAGTTCAGTTGGTTAGAACGCTAGCCTGTCACGCTAGAGGTCGAGGGTTCGACCCCCTTCCGAGTCGCCACTTGCCTCTGTAGCTCAGTTGGTAGAGCAGGGGACTGAAAATCCCCGTGTCGTTGGTTCAATTCCGACCGGAGGCACCATTTACCCCGCGCCGTCCCAACACCACCTTCCCTGCACCGCGATTCTTCTGCCGACGCGGACTAACCCAAAGCGTCTCCAGCGACGCAAATTTGCGGATGTAGCTCATCCGGTAGAGCGCAACCTTGCCAAGGTTGAGGTAGCGAGTTCGAGCCTCGTCATCCGCTCCAAAAAACGAGGGTGTATAAAAATATACACCCTCGCATTCATCCCCGGCACCATAGCCAAGCGGTAAGGCAGAGGTCTGCAAAACCTCTATTCCCGAGTTCGATTCTCGGTGGTGCCTCCAAAAATGGAAGAGTACCCGAATGGGTGCTCTTTTGTTTTTAGAAATACAGAGAATGGACTTTTCGATCTCTCAGAGAATCGGTTCACCGATTCCCTGGTGCCCTCCAAAAATGGAAGGGTACCCGAAGGGGTGCTCTTTCGTTTTTAGAAATACAGAGAATCGGACTTTTCGATCTCTCAGAGAATCGGTTCACCGATTCCCTGGTGCCCTCCAAAAATGAAAGGACTCCTTTAGGGTGTTCTTTTGTTTTTTTAGAAATTCAGAGAATCGAACTTGTCGATCTCTCGGGAAATCGGTTTACCGACCTAACCCTCCAAAAATCACTCGTAAGATTGTGAGTGCTTTAGTTTATTTATGCTTTCTCCCACAAAAAGATATTCTCCGGCCGAGGAATTTGTAACCGCCCAGTGGCTACCGCTCAAGAGTACTTAAGTATGCGGACACTTATAATCAAGTATTTCCTTTAGACAAAAATTTTTATTTAATATTTTGTATTTTAGGATTTACAAAACAACTGTGAATTTGTATAATGGGCATATCGCGATCCCAAATTTTGATAATCTTTTTATAAAAAGGAGTTATTGTTATGACCAGGCGGGAGAATTTTTTCCGGGCAATTCAATTCAACAAACCGGAGTGGGTGCCTTTGAATACGGGATACTGCCCCGAGCCGTATAAGAGCATGGGCGACTGCATGTGCGTCGGCTACAAAGCCGCTGCTCCGGGCGAATGGCTTTACCATTTTACAAAACTCGAAGGCGACAAGACCATCGGACAGGTCACCGAGCACCCATTGAGTTCCGTTCAGGCCATATTGGACTTCAAGGCCCCCCCGCTCGCGCTCGACGTCCGTTTTCAGGGCGTGAAAGAACGCGTTGATGATCTGAAAAAGCAAGACTTATTTGTCTTCGGTTCCATGGCCAATTATTTATTTGAACGGATGCATTATCTGGTGGGCATGGAAGATCTTTTCGACTATCTCTATAACGAGCGTGAGGCGATTCAATCCCTCGGTGACAAGATCGTCGATTTTCAGTGCGAAATGATCAAGGAATACGCCAAATGCGGCGTTGACGCTCTTTGGGGCGGCGACGACTGGGGCCTTCAAGATCGTTTGATGATCGCACCTGATCTGTGGCGTGAACTCTTTAAGCCCTGGTATACCCGTATGTTTCAGACAGCCAAATCCCTCGGACTGATTACATATATGCACAGCTGCGGCAAAAACAATGATATTATCAACGATCTTATCGAATGCGGTCTCGACGTGATCGAGCTGCACCAGCCGACCGTATACGGCGTCGACTGGCTCTCTAAAAACGCCGGAGGGCGGTTATGTTTTTCCACAACCGCCGATCTGCAGCGTACGCTGCCAACAGGAGATAAAGAGACCATTTTGAAGGAAGTCATCGCGTTAAAAGAGAAACTGGGCAGCTTTAACGGCGGCCTGCTGTATGAGGTCTATCCCGATTATCAGGCATTGGACATCACCCCGGAAACCGTGGAATATTACGTCGACTGCTGTGTGAAGAATCGCGCGTATTAAGAAGTCATCTTGAAATAACATATTAAAATCCGCCGCCCGATTTTCATCGGGCGGCGGTTTTATACTTTTTCGTCCGGTTTACTTCATTTACGCCTCTTCAGGTCATCGGGTATTCCGACTCCATGATAAACGCTGGCAAATAAAAATTTGAATATGTTGACGGAGCGACGAGGGCGCCGCTCCCTACGTATCAAACATACACTGAGGTCAGAAACACGCGCTATGCGGCTTTCGATACGCAGATTTTATGACGCGTATGAAACCGGCATCATGCCGGTTATGCGATAATCATATCGACCTTGTCATCAATAATGACCAGGGATTTGAGGTCAATATCCAGATGGATATCTCCTGAGATTTCTGTATTCGTTTTAGCTGTGATTTGCGCGTCGCCGATTTTGACGACGGCAAACTGTTCGCTACCGTAATCCAACGTTTTTTCCACACTACCCGAAATCGAACCCTCCCCTGCCTTTACCGCATACGGTGAAAATTCGAATCGCAGTTTTTTCTTGAATACGTTCATGCCGCCGCCCGTGACCAACCGCTTTAGCATCTCATCGGTAATTTCATATTCACCGTTGGCGATGGTCAGCGTGAATTCGACGACCTTCTTTTTAATGATTTTGCCGTGTTCTTCAACCGGCTTTTTCAGCACTTTCCGGTTAACCGCACCATAGAGGACGTTTTTCAACTCCAGCGGTTTATGCAAGGGTCTGCCGTCTCTCGAGATTGCTATGCGCTTCATATCCAGTCCGATCTCCAATTCACCGGGCTCGATGTCACGGTCGGCTTTGGCAAAGAAGACTCGCTCTGCACTCTGAAGATGCAGCAGATCGGTTCCGGAAATCATCTCCCGCTTAACACAGGTGACTTTCTGCGTACCTACAAAGGTAATGGAATCCGTAGGAACTTCCACCGAAACATCGCCGTCCTTGGTTTCCAATGCTTTCGGAAGCGGAAATTCCAGTCCGTCGAATTTTAGGACATTATTCTCGACTGTACCGTCGAAGGCGTTGACCTCCGGTAAACGGGGGCTGATAGATTTTTCGGTCTCTTTATCAAAAAAGTGCAGATACTGGAATGCAAATGCCAGTTTCACAATGTCTCCGGCTTTCATCTGCACACCCTGCTCCGAATCCACTTTAAAGACGACGCTGGTTTTGGTTTCCGCAACCTTGTCGGTCTGCCCGGCGAGATCGCCGAATACCAGCGTCTCATCTCCGAGTTCCTCGGTGTGTGAAACCGTACAGCGAACGGCTGCATCCGGATGTTTGTCGACATAATCCGAGTCGCAGATTACCTTTTCCGCCCGGATGCCGAGTACGACTTCCTTTTTACCGTCCAGATATTCAGGCTTGACTTTGAGGAAATTCGCATACGGAACCTTCAGAATGTCCTCAGTGCCGAATAGGTCAATCTCAACCATATTGCCCTTGCGTTTGAGGGTGGCCTCGAAAAAGTTCATCTGCGGTGTGCCGATAAAACCGGCGACGAACTTGTTGCCGGGGTAATTATAGAGGTTGCGCGGCGTATCAATCTGCTGGATAAAGCCGTCCTTCATCACGACGATGCGGGTGCCCAGCGTCATGGCCTCGGTCTGATCGTGGGTAACATAGATAAAGGTCGTGCCAAGTTTTTGGTGAAGCTTGCTGATTTCGCTGCGCATCTGGGTGCGCAGTTTGGCGTCGAGGTTGGAAAGCGGCTCGTCAAGCAAAAACACTTTCGGATTGCGCACAATTGCCCGCCCGAGCGCGACACGCTGGCGCTGGCCGCCCGACATGGCGCGCGGCTTGCGGTCAAGGTATTCGGTGATACCCAGAACTTCGGCGGCTTCAAGCACACGCTTATGAATCTCTTCGTTTTCCAGATTCCTCAATTTCAGTCCGAACGCCATGTTTTCATAGACGCTCATGTGCGGGTAGAGCGCGTAATTTTGGAAGACCATTGCGATATCGCGGTCTTTCGGCTCGACGTCGTTGACGATCAAATCACCGATTTGTATCTCACCCGCAGTAATATCTTCAAGCCCGGCGATCATGCGCAATGTAGTGGATTTTCCGCAGCCGGAAGGCCCGACAAAGACGATGAACTCCTTGTCGTCAATATCCATCGTGAAGTCGCTGACAGCCTTTACACCATTGGGGTAGACCTTATAAACATGCATCAAACTCAGATTTGCCATTTTTATGTCCATCCTTTCGATCGTCATTGCGAGGGGTTTTAGCCCCGCGGCAATCCAGATTAAGTGGTGTCCAAAAACGCTTAGATGATCCGCGCTTCTCCTCGCAAAGACGGAGATTACCCTTTGACCGCACCGCCTGTCACACCGGCCACATAATACTTCTGCAGCAGCATGAACAGAATCGTGATCGGAATTGCGATGACGACACCTCCGGCGCAAAATCGCGTGAAATAGTTGACGATATGTTCTTTATCGAGGAAGGTATACAGGCCCACCGCCACGTTATAGCTCTTGGTGTTGCCAAACGCAATCAGTGAAGCGAACATATAGTCACCCCAAGGCGCCATAAACGCCATCAGCGTCGTATAGATCACAATCGGCTTTGCCATCGGTAAGATGATTTGATAAAACACCGTGCGGCGATTGGCACCGTCAATTCGGGCGGCCTCGTCGAGCGCACGCGGAATCGTATCAAAATAGCCCTTCGCGATATAATACCCCATGCCCGAACTGCCGACATAAATCAACATCAGCCCCACGATGTTCTGAGTCAGGCCGACCAGTTTGAGCACAAAGTACACTGCGATCATCGACATAAAGCCGGGGAACATCCCGAGCACTAAAATCAAATTCATCAAAAACCGCCGCCCGCGGAACCGCATTCTCGACAGTGTATAGCTGACCATCAGCACGATGACGGTTTGGAACACCGCGACGACCAACGCGACGAGCAGTGTGTTGGTAAACCAGCGCAGGAATTCCGTTTTGGTAAACAGTTCGATGAAATTGACGAACGACCACTGGCGCGGAAAAACGTAATTAACCATGCCGGTCGATTCGCCCCGAAACGCCTGGAAAATCAGATAGACGAACGGGATCAGCCAGACGATGCTGATAAAAATCAGAATGATATAAATAAAGGTGTTTGCCGTGGCCTCGGCGCGCTTTTTGCTGCGCAGTTTCGTATTGCTCATTGGAAGTCCTCCTCATCCTTGACCGACCGCGACCGGTTATACACGATCAGTGAGAACACCGCCACGACCACGAAGACCATGATGCCGATGACGGATGCCATCTTGTAGTCGCTGGTCTGGGTCATGGTCAGCTTATACAGCCAGGTAATCAGGAGGTCGGTGTACCCGGCAGGCGATTCGTAATTTAATGTGTATGGTGCGCCCGCGGTCAACAGATAGATGACGTTGAAGTTGTTGATATTGGCGATGAACGAGGTAATCAGATACGGCGTGGTCACGAACAGCATATACGGCAGCGTAATCTTCATGTACATCTTGAACGGGCTTGCGCCGTCAATTTTAGCCGACTCGTACAGGTCCTCGGGAATATTCATCAAAATGCCGGTCGCGATCAGCATCAGATACGGAATACCGACCCAAATGTTGATTAAAATCACCATTACGCGGGCGAGTCCTCCGGTGGTCAGCCAAGAGATCTTTTCAGCAATCACGCCCCACGAAAGCAACAATCCATTGATGATGCCGTCTTCGGCGAACATCTTTGAAACCAACAGCAGTGAGATAAACTGCGGAACTGCGATCGTCATCACCAATGCCGTCCGAAAGATTCGTTTTCCTTTGATGCCTTTCTTGTTGATCATGAGTGCCACGATCATGCCGAGAAAATAGTTTGAAAAGGTTGCAAAGAAAGCCCAGACCAATGTCCAAATCAACACCGAGCCGAATGTAAATCCGAATTTGGTTCCCGTCGCCACCGAATTGACGCCGAACAAAGTGGCAAAATTCTGCGTGCCGACCCAAGTAAATAATTTTCCGGGCGGTTGATGCAGGGCGTCATAATTCGTGAAAGCGACTAAAATCATAAACACGATCGGAATGACCGTGAAAATCAAGATTCCGAGCAGCGGCATCGCCAGCAGCGTCTTATGATATTGCTTGTCTGCCATCGCACGGATATCGTCACGCGCCTTGTCAAGCCGGAAACCCAACTCTGTCAGCTTTTGCGCTTCTCTGTTTTGAATACAATTGCTGTGCCATACATAGATAAACGCGACAATAAAGAAAATCGTCAACAACCCATACAGTAAAATGAGCATGCTGTTGTCGATATATGTATTGAACGTCAGACCTGTCTCGGGGTCTACTGTCGAAACTAAAGCGACTTCCCCCAGAGAACCGAGTTTGGCGAGATATTTCCAACCGAAAAGAATCATATAAGCGATGAAAATAAGTTCGAAGAACAGATACAGAAGGCCGCGCAGCACCTGACCGCGGGCAATCTGACCGAACCCCATCACAAAAAATGAGGTCCGTGTCTTCCAGTCACCGTTTTTAAACACTGTAAATACTTCTGTAAAAATCCCCGCGAACTTTTTCAGACCCTTGCCGAGTTTTTGCGGGATACGCTTAAAAAACGCGCCGGTATTGTGCGGCAGTTTTTTAAAAAAACGTTTGAACCGGAAGCAAAACTTCTGCCAAGACGTCATCTTTAAATATTGCAGATCTACCATTTAAAACACCCCCGTGAATGTAATGGGGTAAAAGGGCGCCGCAAAACGAAATTATTCTTTTGCGGCGCCCTTCGCGTGAAAGTTTACTGCTTTTTCGAAAGCTATCCTTAATTAATTACTGTGTGACATCCGCTTTCAGATAGGCGACAAGATCGTCGAGCACTGTCTGCAGCTGGGCATCGGTGTAGTCGTTATAAACACCCGCATTGACGTCGGTGCCGAACGCCTCCATCTTGGTCCAGTAGTTGGCGCTGCACTGCGGCTGCGCCGGTGAATAGACCAGCTGTGCCTGAAGGGCTGCAAGAGCTTCATCCGCCAGAACCGCCGAATCCTGCTGCGCGGTCTTGTTGGACGGACCCCAGCCTTTGGCATTATAACGCGCCAGCTGGACATCGCCGCTTGTCAAATAAGCTGCGAGTTTGTGAGACGCAACAACCGCTTCCGCACTCTGGGTCGGATTGACGCCCAGCAGTTTAAAGCCGCCCCAAGCGCCCATCTGAACCTGTTGTCCGTCAACCGTCATCGTCGGCAGTTTGGAAACGCCGTAATTGTCGCCCAAATAGCCCTTGATGTTGGCAGCATCCCAAGTTCCGGAGATCGCCGCACCTGCTTGACCGCCGTCGGGGTTGAACTGTGCAGCAAAACTGTCGCTGCGCTGGAATCCCGGATTCTGAGCCATTGCGATCAGCGCCTTGAAGGCCCCCAAACCGGCTGCGGAATTGAAGTCACAGTCAACGGTGTTAATGGCACCTTCACTGTTAGCGGTTGTGGTGTAGTGGCAACCCGCGCCGAAGAAGAAGGTGACCAGATACCAACCGCTCTGGTTTTCCATGTAGAAATACTTTCCGGCGTTCTCACACTGTGTCAGGATCCCATCCAGCGTTGAAGGATCGGTGACAACGCTCTTGTCATAGAACAGGAAATAGCCGTTGTCACTGGTCAGCGGATAGGCATACATCGTATCACCCATCGTTGCAGCCGCAACCGAACCGGCGTCATTATTGGCCTGCGCATCTGTCATATACGTTCCGCCCAGTGGGCTGAGTGCGCCTGCCTGCACCAAACGGCCGAGCTGATCCTGCGCAAAGGCGAATACGTCGGCGCCGGCTTCAACGTCGGTGATCATCTGGGTCGCCGCTTCACCTTCGCCCATCGCGGAAACCGTGATGGTGAACTTTTCGGCGAGGTCGGGATTGGCCGCAAGGAATTCGTCGCATTTGGTCTGTGTGAATTCCACGACCTCGTCAGCGGCCCATACGAGGATATCTTCCTTTTCCGCCGGGGTGCTGCTGCACGCCGGCAGAATGCCGCACGCAAGTACCATGACGAATGCCAATAGTACTACCGCAAGTTTCTTCATTTCGTATTCCTCCTACAAAATTTATCTGTAACTTACTTTCGTAAGATACATTCAATCATTCCACCGGGTTGAGCAGCACGTCGTCAATCGTGCCCCATGCACCGGCCCCGCATTTAACATAGATGCCTACCGTGATCTCACCGTTCACACTGATATTCTCAATCGTCGGACTGTCCCATACCCGCCAGGAACTGATCTCAGCCGTTTCGGTTTTCTTTTCGCCGTTGACAATCGTGTAAATATAGATATTCTGTACCTCGGCATCCCCGCCTTGAATCGATAGAGAGAAATTATAAATTCCCGGCGCAAGTCCCGTGACTGTCTGCTCAAGCGTAAACGCCACTTCGCTCTCGCTCCAGAAATGAAACGACTTGCTCCCCGTGAGTGCATCGGTAGACTTATCGAGCACATAGAGTTCGTCGACATTCGAGAGGTTATCAACCTTCCACATCGAGATATCGTCGTCTTCAAAACTGTAATTATCGATGTAATTGCGTTCGACCATCGACAGGTAACAAACCGCCTTTTTGCCGCCTGCCTCTCCGTTGATAACATATTTAGCGACCTCACCGTTTGACATAGCCGTCAAATCGGCTTGTTCCCAAGTGACCGGAACCTGTTTGGTTGTGCCGTCATTCATAATCGCTGTCACGGTCTCCGGCAACTTGATTTCTTCTTTCAAACGAACGGTCAGTTCGACGTCCTCAGTCGCATCAACCGCAACTTCGCAGGTCGTACCGGTATAGACGTATTTAAAAATTTTCAATGACTCCAGCGGATGGCCGGTGCTGTCGAACATCGCCTGATTATCCCACGCACTGCCTCCGTAATAAATACCCGCGTCATCGGGATCATATTCCGCCGAATACGAAGAAGCCCAGCCGCTGCCGTATTTTTCCCACAATACACTGTTTTCCTCAAAACTCGCACCGCCGACGCTGATCCAAGCCGGTTCCCAGTAAAAGAACCCGATTCCCGCTTCGCCGACATCCGCCACCGCCCGAATGGTTTCTGCCACTGCAGTCGCCTGTCCCTGCACCGTCAGCGGATAGTTTTTCGTATAATTCTTTTCTTCACCGATGATATTGGCATTGAAGTCACTGTCCTCGGCTGTATAAGCATATGACATCTCAGCCACCATTACCTTTTTGCCGTAGGTGTCGGCAATTTTTTTCAAAATTGCGGTGAGATTATCGAGTGTACCGTGCCAATAGGGGTAATAACTTGAGGCGAAAACATCGTAATCCAAATTATATTTGTCGAGATTGCGGGCGAATTTTTCGTAATTCGCCGCATTTTCGGGATTTGTAAAGTGTACGGCAATCAACGTATTCTTATTGACCTCGCGGCTGGCTTTTGCACCTGCCGCCATCAGTGCGCAGATGTTCATCCAGGTGTGCTCTCCCGCAAGCCCCGTTGTCGTCTCGTTGCCTAATTGCACCATCCCGACGTCGACGCCTGCCTTTTTCAGCTTGGTCAGGCAGTCCAGCGTATAATCATAGAGTGCAGTACATTTTTGATCGATATCCATATCGGCCCAAGCTTTTGGAGTCTGCTGCTTACTCGGATCAGCCCAAAAATCGGAATAGTGAAAATCCACCAGCAGTTTCAAACCCGCTGCCGTAGCCCGTTTTCCGATTAATATTGCCGTCTCGATATCACAGTTGCCGCCGCCGTATCCGTTGCCCGCGGCATCAAATGGGTCGTTCCAAACCCTGACGCGGATATAATTGACGCCGTTTTGCGCCAGTGTGACAAAGATATCCTGTTCATTTCCGCTAAAATCATAGAATTTTACGCCGCTGTTTTCCAAAGAGATCACGCTTGAGATATCCGCACCCATAATAAAATCGTCGGACAGATTCTCGATTTTATCGACGAAAAGTGAACTCTCGGGAACGTCGTTACCATACTCCGCTGCGTTCGGCATGGGATTATAAACACAGCCGTAAGACAAAAGCAGACACAGGGCAAGTGGCATAAATAAACCACGGATGCTCTTTCTCACCTTCATCATCACGACCATCCTTTCACAGTCGATTTGAATCGATATCGATACTCAGCTTCTGAGATCTCCGGTCGAAGCTCTGTAATTGATAAAATATCCCGGGTTTCGCTCGGATACCCGTTTCCCGTCCAATTGTCCGACCAATTTTTCAACCGCCATTGCTCCGAGCGCCATGTCGTCGACTTCGATTGCTGTAATCGAACGATTTTTCAAGGCCGGATTATCATAAAAAGCCGCAATCCGGATGTCTTTCCCCGGCGAAATTCCCCGTTCGTCCAGCCGTCCGAGCGCCGTCAGACAGATCTGGTCATCTCCGCAAATAATGGTGCCTGCACCTTTTGCAATGAGCCGGTCGACGGCCTCATAAATGCTCTCTTTGGTAAAGACGTCCGGAACCACTCTTTCCGCCGGTCTGATATTCGACTTGTGCACAGCTTCCTCAAATCCTATTTTGCGGTTGAGATTTACAATATAATGCGAACTTCCCAAGATAAAACCGGTCTGCTTTTCGGTCGTTTCCAAAAGCCGCGTCGTCAGTTCTTCGCAGGCCTTTGCATGGGGCACGTCCACCTGTAAAACTCCCTGATCCGCTGTTGAGCCGATCACGGCAAAGGGTATATCGGCTTTTGTGAGACATTCCATGCATACGTCTTTGACCAGTGACCGCATCAGAATAACCCCATCCACAGACCTTCTGGATATCAATCGTTGAAGATAAGTACAGTCTTTCTCGGTTGCCGACGTTACTACGATATCATAATTATGCTCTACCGCCTCCTGACAAATCCCCATCAGACAGACTTGGAAAAACGTATTGACGCTTAAAAACGCATCAGCCGGCATGACGACGCCGATATTTCCCGTCCTGCTTGTAGCCAGACGCTGTGCAATGACATTGGGGCGATAATCGTGGTTTGCAATATATTCTAAAACCTTTGCTCTGGTTTGTTCGCTGAAGTTCCCCTTCCCGGCAATTACCCTTGAAATTGTGGACTTTGAAAGTCCGAGTGCATCAGCAATATCTGCCAGTGACATCACGTTTTTACTCTTTTTTTCGTTCGCCATACGCGCGAGTCCACCTCATCTTTGTATAAGCAACCGTTTGCCTAACTCTTGAATCTATGATATCACACGCTCCACACTTTGTCAACGAGAAAAATCAGAGATTTTGTACATTTTATCGAATATGCATAATCCATTATGATCGAATATGCATAATCCATTATGAATGTTTTTGTGACATTTGGAAATATCTAACCTTCCGTTTTACTCATCATGTATTCACAATATCCTCATATATAAGGAGTAAATTAAAATTGAATTCGATATACGTCCAATATCCAAGTGAAATCGTCGTACATTCGAAACAAAATTACCAATATAAATCAATTTGACATTTTATTAATCTTTATGCTATCATAATGGCGATTTAATACCTCGGCTTTATGCCATCAAACCCGAAACGCCGAAAGGAGGCGACAGATATGCGGTTAAACAAGTTGACTCCGCTTTTTTTGGCAGCTGTACTGCTCTTAACGGGCTGCAGTGAAACTTCTTCCGTTATATCCGTAACCTCCATTGAAGTCTCCGGCAGTACCGCCTCGGTATCCGAGCCCGACTTCTCCGTTGTAGAGGTTTCTCAGGAATCCTCTGTCGCATCATCTCAGCCGCAGCCCGAGACAATCCTCCCGGAGCAGCTCAAGCTCGATACGCAAAAGATTTATCTCGCCGATGGACAGTCCTACACCATCAACTCGGTTGTCTATCCCGCCGATGCACTCGGAAAACAATTGGTCTGGAGCAGCACGGACAACTCTGTGGCCTCTATAAAAGAAGGCGTTGTCGAATTTGTCAATCCCGGTTCAGCGGTAATCACCGCATCAACACTGCTCGGAGATCTGACCGAAAGTTGTCAAGTCGAATGTATCACCATTTGTGATACCGTTGATAAATTGGCATCCGTCTTAAAGGTCTCTCTTCTATCCGAAGACAGTGTTTTCAACGCCTATCTTTATGACACAGCGCTTCTCGAGGATCTCACGATCGATCCGGTTTACGGTCTTTATTCAGCCGATGTAAAGGAAAAGATCTATTTTGTCGGAGACGAGACCATGTCAGAGGTTTATCCGGTCACTTTCCAATTGACGCCGAATTTTGCCTCAAGCTGTCTGACCGCGCTTTCTTCAGGCAATCTCACCGGGCTCTCTTTGCTGCAAAGCCAAGCTTGCAATTCTGCAAAGAAATTTGCCGAAGCCCAACTCTCCTCCGGCCTTTCCGATTATCAGAAAATAAAAATTATTCACGATTATATTGTTAAAAACGGCAATTTAGACGCTTTAGCCGGAGAAGACGCCGCTTATTCGGAAACTGTTGCTTACAGTGTTTTAGCGAGTGATATCGCCGTCAGCGACGGCTATGCGGACGCTTTTCAGTTGTTGGCCGGCATCGCCGGTATTGAAACTCGTGTGATCGTCGGAACGGTAAATTCTCAGCGCCGTGTCTGGAATCTGGTCAAGCTCAATGACAGCTGGTATCACATCGACATCGTGGCTGACGATCGCGCCGATATGACGGACGGCACTTTAAATTATGACTACTTTATGATCAGCGACACACGCATCGCTCTTACGCATTCCTGGAACAAGGCTGTCAGCCTGCTTGCGCCTGATGATTACATTGAAAAATAAAAGGAGTGTATTTCGCACCCCAATTAAAATTATTATATTTCTTTTCGAACGATAGGGTGCCGGGCGCACTCCATTAAAACATTAAATTTTCAACAGCTCGCTTTTATCCGGCGCTCGCAGCGACGAAAAGCGACGCTGTTTTTCATTGTCGATACGCAATTTCAGCTTGTCCGCAATCATGGCGATAAATTCCGAATTGGTCGGTTTTCCTCTGCCTGTATGAATTGTATAACCGAACAAAGTATTTAAAACGTCAATATCTCCGCGATCCCAAGCGACTTCGATGGCATGACGGATTGCTCGCTCTACGCGTGATGCGGTTGTGCTGTGTTTTTTTGCAACATCGGGATAGAGCATCTTTGTCACTGCGTTTATGTACTCCCCGTCGTTGATACACATCACAATGGAGTCCCTCAGATATTGATATCCTTTGATATGTGCCGGCACGCCCACCTGATGAATGATCTCGGTCACCATCATCAACAGTTCGCTGTCCGACATCTCATGGAAACCCCTCTCTGCACCGGACATTCCCGTCAAACTCAGCAGGCGGTCTACTGCAATCTGAGGGTCAAACGGTTTCAGCAACAAATACTGTCCGCCGGCCGCAAAGACCTGACGCTCAAGTTCCCCTGTTAGAAAAGCTGTCATGACCATAATTTTTGTCCCTGGGCTGATGGTCCTTGCCTCGTTGATGACGCCGATGGCGTCGATGCCGGCGAGATTGAAGTCAATCAATGCAGCGTCGAATTTTGTCGATGCTCTCATCATCTCCAAAACCACCTTCCCGTTCCGAGGAACGGTAGACACCTCAATTCCGGCTCGAGTTAAAGAATTTGCCAATTCCGAGGCGTTTTGGGTGTTATCCTGCGTGATCAGTATCCGTTGCTTCATTGCGGAAAACTCCTTTCAAAAAATTAATTTATTAAAAGATTACCATATTTATTTAGACATTTCAATGGTTTTTGACGATTATTATGGTATAAATTGTTAACACTATTCGACATATTTCGACATTTAAGGTGGACAAGTTCCCTCTTTATGTAAACCAAAACGGCGCTTCTTTGCAAGCGCCGTCAAACTCTGTCGAAACTTTTTTAAATCATTTTATCTAAAAGTGGAATTAAAAACAGAAATAAAAAAGTAATGGATGTATATTGAAACCACAAATATACCTTCTCCGTGATAAATCATTAACCTTCTTGCCGCTCGCTGCCATCAGTTTTTATTCTGTAGGTATCGTTCCATATATGATAATAGATCCATTCCCCGACGATTTTTATCTCACGGGATAAGTGCTTCCCTATTATAACAGGTGCTTTTTGGTATGTAAACTCAAAAAAATTCGGGCCCCGCCCAGCCTGTGAGCGGTACACCCGGACTTTAATATCAGAATGCGCTTCACATTCGATTGTTGTCTTTGGCTCTTTGGATATAACTACTCAATTCAACCATCCACTTCGGCGTCAGGGCACCCCGGAAAAATAACTGTCCCTCCACAATCCGGGCAACTTCCACAAACCCGTTGCAATTATCGTAAAAATGCACCTCATCACATTGAGGTAAAATCCGCATAAGATTTGAATATCGGAAATTAAACCGTCTGACAACATCGGCTTCGGGAATAAAATGACCGCCGTTTTCCGCACGAATACGGATGCGCATGATACTTTCCTCAACGGTCTCAAGCCCGACATAATACAGACGGATATAATATCCTCTGCGGCGGGCACGGCCGATCGTTTGAAAGGTTTTGACACCGGATAAAGTTGTCTCCTGAGTAAAATTAAGCCCTTTATTC
Source organism: Oscillospiraceae bacterium (assembly GCA_035380125.1). NCBI lineage: Bacteria > Bacillati > Bacillota > Clostridia > Eubacteriales > Oscillospiraceae > Oscillospiraceae bacterium. The sequence goes on along the minus strand of DAOSWV010000004.1, from coordinate 89,665 downwards.
ATCAGCTGCTTTATTCTGCCCAACGCAATTTTACCCGCTTCGATGTTAGAAATTTCTCTCTCGGCAGCGATGTCATCTACATTTATTATTTCGCCCAGATCTTTACGCTCGGATTGGAGCACACCGGATAAACTGGACTTCCCGGCGCCGTTTACGCCGCCGATGATGGTGAAGGTTTTAATGGGTCAACACCCCCTATTTCTTGGGCTTGGCGCCCATCCTCGATTCGGCCGCGCTGACGACGTTGAACAGCGAGGCGGCGGTTTGCTGATAACGGGAGGATAACTGCTCCGGAGACATCTCCGGTGCGATTTCCGGTGTCACAGGGCTGTATTCGCCGATTGCGTCCCCGGAACAAAGCGTGGTCATATAAGCCTCACTCACCTGCATCGCCGCGTTGCTCAAGCCGGTCGAAAGCCCCTCCCGAATCGCAAACATCGCACGGGGATTCTTGGGATTGGCACAATACAGAATATGAAATACTTTATACAAAGCCAGTGACAGATATGCGCTAATCTCGGTGGTCAGATCCTTTAATTTCGGTGAACGAAGCTGATCGAAAACTATACTTACTGTATTGACAATTAACTTCTTGTTCAGGGTTGCAACGACGCTGCCGTTAAAGGTTTTATCACCGGAATCGTCATATTCGGGGATATCCTCTGCCATAAGCTGTACGCCCTGCCGGTCGGACGTCCGGCCCAACAGATAGTCGGTCGAGACGCCGTATTCGTCGGCGACAGCGATCACAAAATCCAATCCGCATTCTCGGATACCTTTTTCATAATGGGATAAAAGCGCCTGGCTGATGCCGAGTTTTTGGGCGGCAGCCTTTTGGCTTATATTTCGTTCCTTACGCAGTAATGATAAAATGCGCGGAAAGTCGTTTCTCATTTTGTCACACGACCCTTTCGTACCTGAATTGGAGGCGGATTATTATTATACTATATTTTATACCATTTGTATAGACCTAAAATGAAAATTTTACGTTTTTTTGTCGAAATATTTTTACGCTTTATAAAAACAGGGCGCTCGGAAAACCGGACGTCCTGTTCACATTTTGCTTAAAATATTCTAATATCTCATGGCCTCAAGCGCGGAGAGCCGCGTAGCTCTGTGCGCCGGCAGAAACCCGGCGATCAGCCCGACGAGTACGGCGAACAACACCGCACCGAGCGCCAACCATGCCGGAATTACCGACAGTTTGCTGCCGTCCATTCCGCCGAACAATGAGCCGCCGCCCACCTTATTTAAGACAAACGATAGTGCATAGCTAAATCCAATGCCAATCGCACCGCCGACCAAACCGATAATACCTGCCTCATACAGAAACAACGAACGGATATCGCCGACCACGCAGCCGATGACTTTCATAATGCCGATCTCACGGGTGCGCTCATAGATGGACATAATCATCGTGTTGGTAATGCCGATCGCGGCAACCAGCAGCGAAACCGCACCGATGCCGCCCAGAATCAGCTGGATGCTCTGCATCTGCTTTTGATAACTGGCAATCCATTCGGCATTAGCATAGGCCTGATACCCGAGATCCTGAATCTGCTTGGCAATGTCGATGGTCTCGTTCATTGTTTTAGCCTTGACATAGATCTGGTCGTAGGTAATTTTCGCGCTTGTTTTGTTACCGTTGTATTTGTCGTATTCCTTCTTCAGCTTGAGGGCCGTCTCCATGTCGACATAGACATTATAGTCCTTCTCGCCGTTTTCTGACGCAAGCACGCCTGTGATGTCGAGCGTATAGACCTTGGCGACATTGGTATTGCCGTCGTCATAAGTATTGGGCATCTTATAGTTATAGTCGAAAGTGAACTGGATGCGATCCGTCAAAGGGTCGACTAATAATACCGGTTCTTGGTATTCACCGTCATCAACGACGACACCGCCGGGGGCTATGGCTTCTTTGTAAGCAATACCTCCGCCGCCCCAGCTGCCGTTGTCCCTCGGATTATAAAAGAACGAGGCAACCTGTGAACCGAAAAGGCAACTAAAAGTCTTTCCGGCGGCAGTCGAAGTCTCGGGCAGCATCTCACCGCTCGCCACCGTAAAACCGAGTTTTTCCATGATGTCGCGGCGTACGCCGATTATCGAGACATTCGCGTGATATTTTCCGGAGATGAAGTGGCCATATAGGGATACTTGCGGAGAAACCGCAATTACGCCGTCAATGGTCTGCAGTTCTTTAACCGCATCATCAGTCAACGGAACTTCCTTACCCTCGCTCCAGTTCGGATAGACATTGACCAACGTCAGGTCGCCCATGTTCTCCATCTCTTTGGAGAAGTTCACGTTCAATGCGACGCCCAGCGAGATCATAACCACGATTGACGCCACGCCGATGACAACACCGAGTACCGTCAAAACGGAACGTGCTTTCCGGCGCCGGAAGTTACCCAACGCCATCAGCGCAATATCAGTCTTCTTCATTTGCTGCCTTTGCTTTCTTTGCCTTTTTTACCGAAACCACGATAATGACCGTGACAACTGCAACCGCACCGAAACCGATCAACGTCCAGACCCACCATGCCAAACCGTTTTGAACCGGTTCAATCGGACCCACGGGATCAACCGGGAAACCCGGATCGGTCGGATCTGTAACCTCCATCGGCATGACCTCGACGGTGAATTCCTGCCGCAGTTCCTGCGGGGTGCCGTTCGAGCTCTCATATTTTAAGACGATTGCACCGGTCATTGTACCGGTACCCATCGCCATCATGTAGTCGTCAAAATAGTCATTTTGTCCGGCATTCATATTACCGACATAAGTATCGCCGCTCGAAAGTGTAAAGTCGCCTTCCACAGCGATTGTCAGGTTATAAATCGTGGCTTTTCCCTTATTGATATACTGAAAGCTGACAGGGATCATATCGCCTTCCATGGCGCTCTGCATCAGGTTGAAGCCGACCGTCTCAAGACGTTGCTCCTGGCTGACAGCGAACGAGAGTTCCTCGGTCGTGCTGAAGGTTCTGCCGCTCTCATCCTCGTATTCAATAGAGAGCATGATCGGATAAATGCCCGGTTCCGCGTCCTGATTGGCTACGAGCTGAATCGATTTGGTGGCTTCACTCTCGGCGGCAATGCTGTCGATATAGAACGAGTTGCTGCCTTCGGCAACCACAAAAACCGCGCCGCCGCTGGACACAGAACCCGAAGACAGAACGACTTTGATGTTTCGGACTTCGGTGGTCTTTGCGGTGTTTTTCAAAGTGAAGCTGAGTTTAAATTCGTTGCCCGAGGTGATGGTGTCAGTACTTGTATTATATTTCGAAATAATGATTCTCGGGGTTGAAGAAGAACTGCCCGCGCCGCGGTCGAGTTCGAGATAGGCGGTGCTGTCCAACTTAGAATCGGTTGTCATATCCGTCGAGCGGTAATTAAGGCCGAAAGTGAGCGGATAGTTTCCGGCGGAGACCGAACTGTCGATATAGACCGAGAAAACGGCCTGCGCCTCTTTCCCTGAGGAGATAGCGCCCAAAGACACCGGTGTGAAGTTTTCGTACAGCGAGAATCCGGAGGTCGGCTGTGAACCGAACGTCACGTTCATCTTGCTGATATCGTATTCGCCCGGATTGGCCACGACAACTGTCATCAGGTATCGGTTGGGATTGTTTTCGTCGGCTTTTTGAATGCCGATGGATTTGACATACGGCAGCGCTGCCAGATCACGCGCTTTGACTGCGACGGTGATTGTGCCCTCAAAGGTCGAAGGGGTGCCATCGTCGGAATTCGCGGTGATGGTGTAACCGAGAACATAATTGCCGCCCGGAATATCGGCCGAGATCGCCAACGGGATGATGACACTTCCCAAAGAAACCGGGTTGATCAGCGTTGTACTGCCCTGCCCCGATGCCATCGTGAAATACTGTGCGGCGTCCCCGGTGCCTGCCAGCTGAACGGAAACGCTGTGTGCGGCACCTGTGCCGGCATTTGCAATTGACAGGGTGATGTTGCTCGTTCTGCCGCCCATGAGGCCGTTTGCGCTGACCGCTGTGACATTGAGCAGCGGCGCAGAACCGTCGGAACTCGAAGGAACCGCCGTCCCGTTAATCGAAACGGTTGTATTATTGATATAGGTGACCGAATCGATGATTGAAGTGACCCGAATGCTCAGCAAACCGCCGGTACCTTTATAAAAAGCGTTGATGGAAACGACCTGCGGTGAATTCGCGGCAATTTTCGCATTGGGAACCACCACGTTTACCGGCTCAAAGTCGCAGCCGGACAGGACTTCGATATTGGTGATTTTAACTTCTTTATTCCCATTATTCATCACGAGGATGGGGACGGTGGCGTAACCCGGTGTAAATACGTTCTGGGAGCCGACCGAAAATGACAGGGGCGCCTCTGCGGCCCCTACTGTCGCCGCGAACAGTGAAAAAGCCATCACCAGTGCAAAAATCCATGCAAGCATTCTCTTTTTTGTAATTATCATATTGTTACCCTTCTTCAATGTACTTCCGCTGACTGCGTAACAATCTGCGGATGTTCGTTTTCTTCAACGCTGAGGATGTTCCCGTCAAGGACATGAAAAATCTTATCAGCGTATTTCGCCAAATCCCGGTCGTGCGTAACAAGTACCAGCGTGCCGTGGTTTTTTCGGATCTCGCGTACGATCAAATCCATGATCTCGGTGGTGGTCTTGGAGTCGAGATTCCCGGTCGGCTCGTCCGCAAAGACAATTTTCGGCGCTGCCACAAACGCCCGCGCAATGCCAACCCGCTGCTGTTGTCCGCCCGAAAGCTGGTCCGGTCTGTGATTCAGATGGTCGCCGAGTCCCACGTTTGTCAGAATATCTTTCGCGGCCTTTAACCGTGCTTTTCTCGGCACTCCCTCAAAGGTCAGCGGCAGCGCCACATTCTCCAATGCGGTCATTGACGGAATCAGATTGTAACCTTGAAACACGAACCCGATGTTCCCCTGCCGGTATTTCGCCAGCGACTTTTCGTTCATTTTGTCGATGTGGTTTCCGTCGATTGTAATCGTACCTTTGGTCGGTTTTTCGAGCCCGGCCAGCATGTTTAAAAGCGTCGATTTACCCGAACCCGAAGTCCCGAGCAGACAGCAAATTGTACCGCGTTCTACCTGTATATTGACACGATCAAGCGCAACAACCTTTTCCTGACCGATCCGGTAGACCTTCCTCAGGTCGCTTACGTCAATCACCAGATCTCCCATTCATATACCATGCCTTTCATCATTGATATCCTCCGGCGCTATGACCGGTTTCTGATAAGACAGATTCTTATTCCATATCGTTACAACAAAGGAAAAATTTTTCTGAAAACGCATCCGACGTGCGATGTATAAATTTCCTTTTTTGGTTGCCGAGGTCATTTTACAGGTTGACTTTACCCCTCGCTGCGGGTTACAATGAACCAGACGCAACTGCGCAATTGGAGGTAACAACATGAAAAAGAAAATGACCATTTTTCAGATCACGCCAATCAACACCGATGTCACCGATCTGAAAAAGTTCGAAACATATGCCGCAAGGGCTGCCAAAGCCGGTGCGACCCACATCTTCGTCACCGAAGTCGAAAAAAGCCGCTGGATCTGGGAACGCGATATGAGTGATCCCTATCCCAACTGGGGCATGCTCAACTCGGCGCTGTTTAAAATCATCGTCCCGAAAGAATTGAAAAATTACATTCCGCAGGATTATGCCAACCGCAACTTTGAACTGATCAAAAAACGCTGTGCGATCTTGAAAAAATACGGCTTGAAAGCCGCCGCCTACTTCGCAGAGCCGTTTTATCTGCCCGAGGAGGTCTATCGTGACCATCCGTCCTGGCGTGGCCCACGCTGCGACCATCCCCGCCGTGCAACCAATTATTATTACAGTCCCTGCATGGACAATCCCGAAGTACTGGCGATGTATCGCAGCGCGATGAAAAGACTCTGCGAAACCGCCGAAATTGATTATGTCTATCTGCACACCAACGACTGCGGCGCGGGTATCTGCCATTCCAGCGGACTCTACGACGGCCCGAACGGACCCGAATGGTGCAAGAACATCCCGTTAGCTCAGCGGATTCTCGGTTATTTCCGCGTCTTCCGTGAAGGCGCTGCCGACGTGGGACGGGAGATCTCCATCGAGACCAACAGCAATATCGGGTTTAAAGCCGATGAGAGCGTCATGGACGCCGTCTGGCCGCTGCTCGACGACGGTATGGCTGTCAACTTCAAGAGCAACAAAGGCACGCCGCTCTCCTCGTTGGTCGACGTTAATTACGAATTCACCTACTCTCCGGTACGCTGCATTCCGCTCTATTTTGAATACCTGCGCCAACTCCAAAATGCCAATGAAAGCAAGAGCGAAATTTTGCGGCTGTATATCAACGACGACGACCTCGACGGTTATTTTACGCTGTATGAGATGTTCTCAGAACACCCGACTCGTTCCTTTGCCGACCGCGCCGCGTTGTTGAAAAAGTTTGCCGCACAGGTCGCCGGAAGCCAAAATTCCGGTGCGCTTGTCGACGCATGGCAGGCCATTGACCTCTCCGTCAAACACTACCTCGACACCTGCATTGAGGGCTTCTCGTGGACCAGCGTCAATCAGCGACTCATCAACCGTCCGTTTGTGCTGTTCCCCGACGAACTGACTGAAGAAGAAAAGGATTATTACCGCCCGTATCAGTTCCAAGCCGTCGATGAAGAACAGGCCAACGACCTGCTCAACAACCAAAACACCTCGTTCATCCGTGGATACTATGCGGTATTTCTGGCCTCGAAATGTCTTCAGAAGATGATGGCGCAAATTGATGCGGCACGAAAACTGTATTTGAATGTTGCGGAAAAATCGGATCATCCGGAATTGTTCCTGTTGGCCGCAGACCGCTTTTCGCTGTTAAACTGTTTTGCAAAGAACTATATGCACGCGATGAAATTTCAAGACATCGTCGATTCCACCGACTATACCGAAGAACCGGAAATCAGCCCGCAGTGGCCGCTCGACGCCGATCCGCGCCTGCTCGAATACGAACGCCTGACCCGCGCCGAAATCGACAATACCTATGAAATCATCCGCCTGATCGAAGGCCGGGAACGCGAAATGCTGCTGCTCTCACCGACAGCCGCGCTCGAAGACATCTTCTGGCTGTCGCCCGAGATCACCGAACAGCTGCAAAGAAAGGCCAATACCATGCTGAATCATCAGCTCGACGGCAAGCGGCTTTTCCGCACCAATAATAAATAATACACAGGAGGCATAATGCTCTCAGACGAAGAAAGAAAACCCCGCAAAGGGCTTATAAGGCGGTTCCTGCCCTATTATAAAAAATATATTCCGGTTCTGGTGTTTGACTTGTTCTGCGCGGCGTTCACCACCGTATGCGAATTGGTGCTGCCGCTGATCGTGCGTTATATCACTAACGCAGGGATTAATGATATTGCCTCGCTGACCATCGCCGTGATTCTCAAACTCGGCGGGCTTTATCTCGTCCTGCGCATCATTGATACCGCAGCCAATTACTACATGGCCTCAGTCGGACACGTTATGGGTGCGAGAATCGAAACCGACATGCGCCGGGATATGTTCAACCACCTGCAAAAACTTTCGTATTCTTTCTACGATAACACCAAGATCGGGCAATTGATGTCACGCATCACTAATGATCTGTTTGAAGTCACCGAATTTGCCCACCACTGCCCCGAGGAATTCTTCATCGCGGGAATCAAGATCATCGCGGCGTTTGTGATTTTATCGCAATACAGCTTTTGGCTGACGCTGATCGTATTCTCCGTAATCCCGGTGATGGTACTCGTGCTGCAATTTTTCAATACCCGTATGCGGGCCGGTTTTCGGCAGTCGCGCATCAAGGTCGGCGAGCTGAATTCGCAGGTGGAGGATTCGCTGCTCGGTATCCGCGTGGTGAAATCGTTTGCCAACGAAGGCATCGAGAGCGAAAAATTCGAAGAGGGCAATATCGGCTTTTTAAAAATCAAAACCAAGGTCTACCGCTATATGGCGGGATTTCAAGCCTCGACCCGGTTTTTCGACGGCGTAATGTACATCACGGTCGTCGTCGCCGGTTCCATGTTTATGATCAAGGGCAAGATCCAACCGGCCGATTTGATTGCTTATCTGATGTATGCCACCACACTGCTGACCTCAATCCGGCGTATCGTCGAATTTGCCGAACAGTTCCAACGTGGTATGACCGGAATCGAGCGTTTTTCCGAGATCATGGACACCCCCGCTACCATCGTCGACAGTCCGAATGCCATCGCGCTTGAAAACGCACGCGGTGAGATTGATTTTGAAAACGTCTCGTTCAAATATTCCGAGGAAACCGATAATGTTCTCGCGGACATTAACATCCACATCGGCGCGGGTGAAAATGTCGCGCTGGTCGGGCCTTCCGGCGGCGGAAAGACCACGCTGTGCAGCCTGATTCCACGCTTCTATGAGACTCGCGGCGGTTCCATTAAAATTGACGGGCGTGATATCCGCGACTTCACCTTGTCTTCCCTGCGTGGCCAAATCGGCGTCGTGGCGCAGGATGTCTATCTGTTTTCGGGCAGCGTGCGTGATAATATCGAATACGGCAAGCCCGGTGCGACTGACGAGGAGATTCTCGAGGCGGCCAAACTCGCGGGTGCCGATGAGTTTATCGGTGAACTTCCCGACGGATTCGACACTTATGTCGGCGAACGCGGCGTCAAGCTCTCGGGCGGTCAGAAGCAACGCATTTCGATTGCGCGGGTGTTTTTGAAAAATCCGCCGATTCTGATCCTCGATGAGGCCACCAGTTCTCTCGACAACGAGAGCGAAAAACTGGTGCAGCAGTCGCTCGAGCGGCTGGCAAAAGGCCGCACCACGCTGACCATCGCCCACCGTCTGACGACCATCCGCAATGCCACAAAGATTCTGGTTTTGACGCGAAACGGCATCGTCGAACAGGGCACGCATTCTGCGCTTCTTGCAAAGAAAGGCATTTATGCCGGCCTTTACGAGATGTACGCGGAGAAAGTATAATCAATACATAACAACAGGCGCGGCAGAAAATCTGCCGCGCCTGTTTTATTCGTTGTTTTCGTTTAATTAAGCTCGATTGCAGGATTGGCCAATGCTTGTACTAATAGGACGATATCCGCCATATTGACCGAACCGTCACGTGTAATATCAATTGCGGCGAATTCATCAAGGGTATAAGAACCGACTTGTGCCAACCGTTGAATGAACGCCACGGCATCGGTGATATTCATAGAAACGTCTAAATTGAAGTCACCGGGAACCACTGCGGTCGCATTGCCGCTCCAAGGGCTGCTGGTCCATCCGGTTGTGCCGTTTTTATAATAAGTCGGAACGCCAATCGGACTGCCCGCCCCTATCGTGCCGGAAACCGCCGGCGCGTTGCCCATGAAATACACGAACTGGAGACTCGTGCATCCAGAGAACGCAGTTGAGGAGATGGAGGAGGGATTTCCTTCGAAATAAACGGTTTTGATTGCGGTATTCCCGCTGAACGCGGTTGAGGAGATAATCGACAGCGTATATCCGTCCAGTGTTTTCGGTACGGTTACCGAAGTGTCGGTTCCGGTATAAGCTGTAACAGTCGCAATTCCGTTGCTGACGGAAATTGTGAAATCCGCCGAAGTCGGATATGAGATGCCCGGTGCGTTTTCACGAGTAACCTTCATTCGAATGACCGCGTTGTTCAAATCCGCTTTGCTCACAGTAGTATCGTCCACAATGCTTTCACAGAGAGTTCTGGCCTCGGTAAATGCCGTCCACTGGTCTGCGGTTGCCGTACCCTGTGTACAGCCCTCGGTCTCGTCGAGTTGCTGTTGAACCAATGCCCTTGTGGCCGCATAGGTCGAATCGACGTCATCTGTCAATGCTTTGATCGGGAAGTTGCCGTCAAAATCAAAACCGCTGATGGATGCGGTCCCGTATGTATCAACCCAGGTGACTCCATCACCCCAAAAGCTGATTCCTGCGCTCGAATTTGTTCCCTCATCAAGAGTAGTTCCGACCAATTTCTCAGCGCCGAAATTAACTACACCATCGTAAATTGCCGAAGTGGATTTACATGAAATCACGATGGAATATTTGGTGCCGGCGGCAAGTGATATAGCCGAAGACAAATCCACCGTAAGGTAGCCGCCGTAATTGGAATGTCCCGAAACCGAAGCGGAAAGAGTACCTGCAGTCGGGTTTGTCACCGTTGTCGGCAAATTCTTATAAATTTTAATTGTATAATCAAATCCCGGTGTTCCGGAGGTGCCGTCGTAACTCTCCATACGGAAAGCCACCGCTTCGAGGGTGGACGCCGTGTTTGCAGTGAAGACATTGGCAAGATAAATTTCATCGCTGACTAAAGCAAGAGGGAAACCGGTGCGCTCATATTGATTGTAATTATCATAATTGTCATTGGTTGTACCGATAAAAGTCGTGAAATTGGTGATCGCATGATTATAATATGAAATCCAGAAGTAACCCCCATCACCCGAACTTGTCCCCCAGCTGTTCCGGCACAGCCAAGCGCCGTTTCCGGCCGGCGTTGTCACAAAGTTTGAAGCCGGATAATCATCATCCCAACCAACAAGAAGGACCGCATGTCCGCCACTGGAAGAATACGGGTCGTTGGAATAATCATAAGAAGGATTATAATATGTTGATTTAGATGCATTAAAACAATTCCAGTTTAACCAAAACGATAAATACATAGCGCCGTTTGCCACCAAACTGCTTTTCACCGCATCCGTATTATTTACGGGAATTTCATAGGCGCTTTTGACCCTGTAATAAGATTCTTTTCGTTGTGTCTCGGTGAAAAAACCAGTATTGGACGCGTTTGAATACAGTGCGTTTTCGTCCAGTTGCGCACCCTCGGCAGAACCCCAAAGCCCATACGCTGTGCTTGACCATCCGCCCGCATTGTATTTATCTATGCCTGTGTAAGATTTTCCGTCGTTATAGGTCGTACTGCCACTCACAGAATCTTTCGTATAAGCATACCAAGCCGTATGCAATTCGGAAAGGTCAATCGATGTGTCCGCAATACCCTGCATAATCAGATTGGATTCCAGAGCGCCCACCGAAGCAAAAGACCAGCAGGTACCGTAACTCCCCTGATTCTTTACCGATGTAACATAACTGACGCCTTCAACATTGCGCAAATCGAATGAGACGGGAAGCGCTCTGTCGCGGTTATCATTCTCAATCAAGCCTTTGTTTTCAATGACGTTTCCGTCTTCATCCAGCAGAACATAATCGTTCAAGCCCGTCGGACTTGTGCCGATATATTGATATGTAACTGCTCTTATGCCGGAATCCGTATCCTGAGCCGAAACGGGAATTCCGGTCAGCGTCAGTGAAAGCAGTGATACCGCAAGGAATAGAGCTATGAGCTTTTTCATATGTTTTCTCCACTTCTTACATTTTATGTAATTTGCCTTTAGACTGAATCGCCGCGCGGTTTTTAGCCGCGCGGCGTTTTGATTTGAACAATATTAATTCTTAATTCTTCTCTTTTCGATCACAACCAGTGCGATGCCCAAGAGGCCGAACAGGCCGATTGCAATTCCCGCGGCATTCGACGCGCCGCCCATACCCATGTTGGGTACCGAAGTGTCGCTGCCGGTGCTGACGGTCTGACTGCTTGTCTGCGAGACTGTAGAAGCTGTCGAACTCGGGCTGGACGTAACTGTAGACGGGACCGAATAGGTGTAGGAACTCGTCGGGCTCGAAGTCTGTCCGCCGCCCGTTTCTATCGCGGTAAATGCGATAAAGATTCGAATGTCGTATTTGCCTGCGACAAAGGTGAAGGTGTCATTTCCGATGGCCGTGAGTGTCACGCCGTTCGGCATGGAATCGAAGATCTCGGTCAGTTTATAACCCTCCGGCGCGATGACTTGAATGGTCGCCTGCGTTCCGATTTCCACGCGGCTCGGAACAATGACCGTGCCGGTGATTCCGTTGTAGAATTCATAGGTCACATTGACAGCGTCGGGTTGGGTCTGCATGGTGAGCGAAAGCGTCGTACTGTCATCGACTGTCTCACTGCCGGGAATCTTGGTGATGATTGTGTAGGTCTGGCCGGGCGTCAAGCCGCTGAACACGCCGTCAAACGTCTCGTCAGTCCAGGTCAGTCCGCCGTCGATGCTGTAGATTTGCCCCGGAACGACTTGAATCGTGATGGTTGTTTTGTCGAATCTCAGCACTTGCACCGGGACCGTCGTTCCGGGATTAACGGTCTTGCCGATCACTTTTCCCGCGCTTGCCACGCTACCGGTGTAATAGCTGCCCGTGTTGGACACATATTTCTCGACTGTCAGAGTCTTGCCGATCCAAGAAGCATCATCGATGGCGAAGGTCGAGTCGGTTCTGCCGACTACTTCCGTTCCGTCAAGGAACCAACGATAGCTCATATCGGCGTTTGCACCGCTCGGAAGCACACTGTCCGAAGCGGTGACCGTGGAGCCGTACCGAACCGTTCCGGTGATGGAGATCGTACCGCTGACCAGTTTCTTATCGGGTGTTACGCTTGCGGACGTAAGTGAACCGGTATAGTTGACATCGTCACCCGTCACGACCACACGGAGCAAAGTTGTGACTCCGCCGATAGAACCAATGTCATCCGCCGTCACCGTATAGGTGGGATTCGTTGCGCCGACGATGTTCTGCCAAGATCCCGTAGTAAGCGTGGAGCTTGTCGTCACGCCGGAGGTTCCCGTATAGCGCTGCCACTGATATGTCAGTGTGCCCTGAGAACCGCTCGGTGCGACGTTGGCGATAACTACGCTCAGTGTGTCACCATAAGAAGCACTGCCGGTGATGCTGATGCTGCCGGAGATGGTCTTCTTGGTAACTGTAGCTGTTTTTGCGGATACGACAGAGCCTGTATAATCACTGTCGGTTTCTGCGATTGCGGCAACATTTATTTGGCAACCGATATCATCAGTGGTGATCGTATAGGTTTGACTTGTCGCTCCGGGTATTAAATGAACTGTGCCGCCTCCGTCCATCCGAAACCATTGATAGGTCAGATGATACCGTGCGTAAAACGGTGAGATACCGGTAATGACCGCTGTCAGCGTATCGCCGTAGGAGGTTGAACCACTGATTGTGACCGTCCCGGTGATGGGCTGCTTGTCGGTCGTAACTATGAGCGGTTCGTCGCAGGCAGGACTGGCGTTATGCGTATCAGTCTCCTTGAGGCGCGCATACACATAGTAGGTGGTGTTGGGAGACGCCATCCATCCGGTGCTTATACCCCCGCCGTCAATCCAGTTCAGCGTACCGCCGAGTGTTTGTGTCGCTGCATATTGTTTGTCTAACGATGAAGCTATAGTAAAGCTATTATAAGTTTTACTGATCAGTACAGGTGTATCCGGAGCAGTCGCGTTTGCTTTTGCCACTGCGGCGGAACTGACCGCTGACAATGCTCCGGTGTAGTCACCGGATCCGGTAACTTCCACTTTGATATATTTCCCGACCTCGGAAGCACCGAGTGTCAGTGTCGATGAGGTGACGCCGATCGCCTCTGTGGCGGTCTCTGCGCTGTCTCCGCGATACCACGCATAGGTCAGTCCGGCTTGTGCGCCCGCCGGGAGCACGCCGCTGATATTGACCGACAAGGTCTCTCCATAAGTCAGTGTTCCGGTGATCGAAACCGATCCGGTGATTGTCTGTTTGAGTGTTGTGACAACCGTCGCATCACTGGACACGGATGCAAAATGCGTATCCGTTTCCGGAATGTAACAATAAATCGAGTGTTCGGTATTCGGGCTCAATCCTGTGAAGTCAAACGTGCCGTCCGATGTTCTGGTCGCACCCCAGCTGCCGCTGTCGATCTTGTATGCATATCCGGTGATGCCGGTAACGGTGATCGTGCTGTAGGTATTGGAAACTGCGGTCGGCGCAGCGGGTTTCTCCGGTCCGTCGGCTTTGGTGACAGTCGCCGTTGTGGCAGCTGTCGGTGTGCCGGTATAGTTGCCGGTGCCGATGATTGTGGCGCTGATCACAGTTCCGATATCGTCTTTGACAAGCGTATACTGCGTGTTGGCGAGGGTTGCGCCGTCACCGCGTTTGAGCTGAACGTCGTCACGGTACCAGATCACGTCGTAGGTCGCTCCCGCAGGTGTCAGTGAGCCTATGGTTATTGTAAGTTCTTCGTCGTATTTTGCGGAACCCGAGATGCCGATGGTAGCGGTGATGATCTCCTTACCGCCCTCAACAGCTAAACTGCGGGTGGTGCCGCGATAAGTCGCATTGGCGGAATCAACCGTGACTGCTACATAAAGCCATTTCCCGATATCATCCCCGATTACAACATAGGTTGCACTCGTTGCGCCTGTAATCGCTGTTCCGGTTCCGGTTTCGGTATCACTGCGATACCACTGATACCCGATATTGGTCCTGGCATCCGCCGGAATGGCGTCAAGCGCGGCGCTGATGGTGGTTCCGAAGGTCGGGCTGCCCGATACGGTCGGTTTCGCGGTGATGGTCTGTTTCACGATTGTCGTTGTGGTTGTGACAGAACCGCGATAACTTCCTGTTGCGCCGAGTGTTAATGTCAGGGTTTTGCCGACATCAGTTGAAGCCGGCGAATAGAGGGGACCCGTTGCTTTTACAGTTCCTTCCACTGACCAGGCATATGTAATACTCGTCCGAGGCATGCTGGACGGTATAATTCCAGAAGAATTCGCAAATACCACACTGCCCCATTCGGCACCGTCAGCGGCTTGATCCGCTATGATTGCCGTACCGCTGATGGTCTTTGCAAGAATCGTTATTGAATTTGATTGAATCGGTGTGGGTGTTGTATACGGGTTATCGTTTACAACAACTACAACATAGACGCTCTTTCCGAAATCGGACTCGGTCGTCACGTAAGAAGATCCGGTACCGGATTGAACCAGTGTTCCGCCGGAATACCAGCTATAGATGATATACGGAACCGCTGACTGCGGGTTAATGTTCGTGGTGTCTGCCGTCAGCGTCTTGCCCCATTCGGCATCTCCGCCGCCCGATACACTGATGGTCACGGTACCCGTCACCGGGTATTTGTCGGTTGTAACCTCGAGCGGTGTTGTGCAGGCAGCGCTGGCATAGTTCGTCTCGGTCTCTTTGACGCGTGTATAGATGTAATAGGTTGTATTGGGCGACAATTCCATCCAGCCGACGGTTGACATCGCGCCGTCTGTCCAATACAGCGCGCTGCCCTGGGTCTGTGTGATCGCGTATTGTTTATCCTGTGATGAATACACTTCGATATAGTCGTAGGACTTACTGCTCAATTCCGGCGTGGCGGGTGCGGCGGGACCGGCGGCCTTATCGACCACACCGGATTCCTCTTTGTTCAGTGCTGAATCCCACGAGTAACTGCCGCCGACAGTCAACGTGACTTTAAGCGTCTTTCCGATGTCCGCTTCAACCGGCGTATACTTGTTCGTATTTGCCCCGACAATTGCATCCGTATCTCTGTACCATTGATAAATCAACGACGACTCCGCCTCAATGACATCTGTGGTTCCGGTTGCCGTCTCTTCAATGCCGTAAACCCAAGAATCCGGACTTACCGAAAGGGCGCTGTTATCCAGCCGCCATTGTGCGGTGGTTACATTAAGCGTCTGTTCCACCGTACCGGCGTTTTGTGTAGAGGTAGCCGTGAACCGAGTTGTGATCACATAATCCGTCACGGGTTTCAACCAATCCGTGAGGTATGTTGCAAATTGCTTGGTGGTTCCGGTATAAGAAGCCCAATCACTCACCGTTACGCCACCTTGCGTAATCTTATATTCCTGATTTTCTTGTATGCTGATTACCAATCCGCCGATATTTACATATTCATTGGAATTGACGGAAGGTGTGACCGGTGTTGCAGTATTGTTGGCTTTTGCAACCGTTGCGGTTGCCGAAGAATAAACCGCACCTGTGAAGCCCCAACTATAATCGGTGAAATTATCCACCGCGCTGATACCGAGCGTCAGGGTGTGACCGATATCTGCCTCAACCACGGTATAGCTCGAACCCGTACCGACGACATTCGCCGCAGTGACGCTGTCGCGATACCAAGTATATACCGCCGTGCTGAGACCGTGGTCTTTAAAATCGGCATCCAGTACGCTTGTATACGCCCCCAGCGTTTCGCCATATGCGGGTGTCGTATCGTCAATTCCCAGTGTTCCGCTTGCCGAGAGCTGGGGTCTCATTGTTGCGGAAGAGGCGCTTGCGTCAGATGCTAACGTGGTGGTCGTTTCTGCCACACGCGCATAGAAGACATAGCTGAACGAATTATCAAGACTGTTAAACGTCGGGCTGTCCTGCCAGGTGCCCTCGGTGCCCATTTTAAATTGGCAGTCTGAATTAGTCAGCGTATCATCAGAGATGCCGATGGTGATCGAATCGGTCGTACGGGAGACCAGAACCGGCACCGGGACGGTGCCCGTATAAGCCGCTCTGACCGCTTTGACCTCGCTTGAAGACGCCGGCGTTGCGGTGAAATTCCCGGTTGCTCCGATGGTAACGGAGAGGATGCAGCCATCGTTGCTGGCTGCAATATCGGTATCTGTCGCCGCGATATCATCAGCAGTCGGCGAATAGGTTGCACTTGTGGCGCCTGTGATCGCTGCGCCGTCTCTGTACCACTGATAGGTGAAAGAACTGATTTGATCCTCGGTATAAGTCGTTAAATTGCCGTCGCGTCCGTCGGTAATATTGAGTGCGCTGGCGCCGAGTGTGGTGCCGTACACCGCTTCGCCGCTGCCGTTCAGACCCGTGATGGACGCAGTATAGGTAATCGGAATCGGGTTGATGGTCAGCGAACCGCTGACCAAATCGGTCGGGACATCGTCAAGCGCAGCATTGGTCATATTCCCCTCATAAGTCCCAGTGATGGGGAACGACATAGTAATTGGATATACACCCGCCGGCGCATTATCGGCAATGGTGAAAGTTATTTTGACAAGCCATGCCGTGTTGTCTGTCGTTGTTGTATAAGAAATATTTGTGTCATTTGCCCAAACCAATGTGAGATTTGTCAAATTTGTATTGACAACGGCAAGATTTGCGGTTTTGAAGCCATTACTGACATTCCAGGTAATCCCCGTACTCGTATCGCAGGTCATCACTGTCGGGTCAAACCCGATGTTGAATCTTGAACCCGCAATCAAATACTCCGAATTCTCGGGCAAACTCACTGTAACCGTGATTTGCCGTGCAGCCGAATCAGCGTCGTAATCGATGCTGTGAGACGATACTGTCAGCGCCGGGTTGGTACTGGCGTTCACTGCAATTACAGCTGCCATACTCACAACGAGCAATGCACCCAGAACGATGATCAGTAACTTTTTCGCTTTTAACATTTTTGGCACCTCTCTGTTATTTCACTTGTGTTTTGTTTCTTCTGATGATGAAAACGATTAAAACGGCTGCCGCTCCTGCGGCGATAATCAGAACCGCAATGAAAAGGATATCGGGGGTTTTCCTGTCGGGAGACTGCGTCGGGATTTGTTCCCCCGAGGATTGGGACAGTGTGGGATAAGAATTTATGCTTTCTGTTCCGGGTGATTGTGTTTGACTGTTTTCGCCGGAACTGCTCTGAACCGTGCCGGAAACGGATTGAGAGGACTGCAGTGTTATACTGTTTTCTGAAGCTGCACTCGTATAATCCGGAACAGGCACCTGACTATTCACTTCAATCAACGGTGTGCTTGTCCCCGTTGAAATCGTTGAAGATGAAGGTATGCTTGAAACCGCAGAAGCTGAGGAAGAGGCCGAAACGGGAGATGCGCTCTGTATCTGACTGCCGGTGTTTTCCGACGAGACCGGTTGCGAAGGTTCGGACTGTATCGAAACCGTCTGAACCGATGCGGTCATTCCATTGGCTTCGCAGGAGATGGATTTTGGATCACCGTCGACAATACTGACAATATCGGCAGGATCATAGGTAATCGTGATCGGATACTGCCCGTCTTTGACGGTTCCGATCACCGAGAAGGTTGCGCTGCACAGTTCTCCGTTTCCGGTATAATTCGTTCCGTTGGCCCACACTACATTCAATTGGGTGGTGGCGGTTTCGTGGTTATCGATATACAATCCGTCCGAAATCTTACAGACGGTCTGCACCGGTTTAAGTACCGTGTTGTCATAGTTCATCGTGAACCGAAAACCCGCGATGCCGGGGTTATTTGTAATCGAAAAAACCACTATTATGGTCTTCCCGTCCGCCGAAGGTTTGAGCTCAGCGCTCAGGGTCGGAGAAGCGGCGGATATGGATAATGTAAGCAAAGACACTAATAAAGCAGAGAGAATGCAGCATATGTAAACGATACCGTAACGTCTCTGCGAATGCATGCAATTTCTCCTTCCCCGCTAATTTTCCGTATGTGAATATTATATCGCATCTTGTCAGTATGTGTCAACAAAAAAATCAAATTTTACCTTGTCATTCATATTGACCGCTCCATCTCGAGTAAGGTCAACCGCAGCAAACGCCAACGCAATAAACATTACGACATCTGTTAAAAGCGGGCGCATATCAAATGATATACGCCCATCGTTTTCTATTATATAATTCAATTATCAACACGCACAAAGCGATGTCCGTTATAATAAGCCGCGCCTGTCATCGGTTTTTTGCCCTCGGGGCAAATTTCGTCCAATCGTACCGCGCCCGTCCCGCAATACAGATATAATGCACCGTCTTTAATTGTCACTGTACCAGCAGTGCCGTTCATATCGCCGATGAAAGCGGTTTTCAGCAATTTGACCCGCCGACCGCCCACCGAGAAAAAAACACTCGGCGACGGTGAAAGACCGCGCGCAAGATTGTGAATTTCAAGAGCGGGTTTAGAAGGATCCAGCTTTCCGAGTTCTTTTTTAATCATCGGTGCATAGGTCGCCTCTGCATGATTTTGCGGTGTTCTCGGAAGCGGTCCCTTTTCGAGGTCGTGCAGGGTTTTTGCCAATAAATCCGCACCGATCACGGCCAACCGCCCGCGCAGTTCAAAGGCGGTCTCATTTTCGCCGATTTCGGTCTCAACTTTATCAATCATATCGCCGTCATCCATACCCTCGGCCATATACATCGTCGTCAGACCCGTCTTATTCTCGCCGTTGATCACCGCCCATTCAATCGGTGCGGCGCCGCGGTATTTGGGCAGCAGCGAGCCGTGCAGATTGATACAGCCCATCGGCGGAATGCTCAGTATATCAAGCGGCAGAATTTTACCGTAAGCGACGACCACAATCACATCGGGTTTCAATCCCCGAACCAGTTCCGCAGATTCGAGCGTGCGCATGGAAGCGGGCTGATAAACGGGAATGCCGTGTTTTTGCGCAGTGACTTTGACCGGCGTCGGCAGCAGTTCATAACCCCTTCCCTTCGGCTTGTCCGTCTGCGAAATCACAGCTGCAACCTCAAATTCAGCGGCCAGCTTTTCCAGCGAAACCGCAGCGAATTCAGGTGTGCCCATGAATAGAATCTTCATACAATCTGCCTCTAAAAACAATTTATAGGGAGCGACGACTCGGCGCTCCGTCCCCGCCGTGCGGAATCCATGCGATGGGGACAATCCATGCGATGGGGACAATCCATGCGATGGGGACAACGCGGGCGAACGCAGCAGGCCGTTGCCTGTATCGCCCCCTACATTATTTTACGTCATTTTCTAGCCACTCGACGACGCGTTCTTTAAACAGAATGCCGTTCAAATGGTCGTTTTCGTGGCAGAAGGCTTTGGCCATCAAATCCTCACCGGTAAACTCAAATTCATTACCCTTAAGGTCGAATGCCTTTCCGACGATCTTCTGCGGACGCACAGTAACACCCCAGAGCCCCGGGCAGGAAAGGCACCCCTCCGCCGTGCGCTGGTCTCCTTCGCGGCTGATGATCTCGGGATTGATAAACTCTTTGATCTCTTCACCGGTGTTGATGATGAAAACACGCTTTAAAACGCCGACCTGCGGAGCGGCAAGCCCGACGCCGTTTTCGGCGGTCAAGGTATCGCGCATGTCCCCCACCAGCGTTGCAAGACGTTCATCGAATTTCTCAACCGGCCTGCAGACCTTTTTCAACATCTCGTCGCCGTCTATAACGATTTTTCTGATTGCCATGTTATTCCCTCATTCCGAAATTAGTTTTCTTAATAATACTGCTCGGGATTCATATCCGCAAACGCGGTGATATTGTCGCGCTTATGCGCGTTTGAAAAATCTTTGAGCGCCTGCCCGATTAAATCCCGAAAACCCTTTGTATTCCGGCACTTCAAAGTCAGGCGATAGCGATATCGATTGGCCGCGCGTGCCGTCTGTGCGGGTGCCGGACCGTATGCACGCACCGGAAACTCGGTTCCGACAGTCTTTTCCTTGACCAATTCCAAGAATTCATCGGCGGCCTTGGCGGTTTCTTTTTCGTTTTCTCCGCTCACACCGATCAGGCAGATATCGCAAAACGGCGGATGAAGCAGCTGGCGGCGAAGTTCGATTTCGTCGTTATAAAAAGCCTCATAGTCCTGATTGCGGGCATATTCGAAAATCCGATTTTCAGGCAGGTAGGTCTGGATGATCGCCTCACCGCTGTACTTTCCCCTTCCGCAACGCCCGACAACCTGCGTCAGCAGTGAAAAAGTCCGTTCCGCGCCTTTGTAATCGCCCGAGAAAAGCCCCTGCTCGGCATTCAATACCCCGACCAGCGTCACGTTTTCGAAGTCAATGCCCTTGGCCACCATCTGTGTGCCGATCAGAATGTCATATTCCCCGTTTTTAAAGTTGGTAAACAACTTATCGTGGGCGTCCCGTGTCACAGTGGTGTCGGTGTCCATGCGCAGCACCGAGGCCTCGGGGAGAAGCTGTGCCAGTTCGGTCTCGACTTTCTGAATGCCACTGCCCAAGAACCGCATCCGTTTGCCATCGCATTTTGAACAGCGCATCTCCGCGGTGCTGTAGCCGCAGACGTGGCACATCAGACGCCCGTTGGCGATGTGGTAATTCAGGGCGACACTGCAGTGCGGACACTTGATTACCTCACCGCAGTCGTAACAGATCACGATGGTATCATGACCCCGCCGGTTTAATAATAACACCGATTGCCGTCCATTGTCACGCGTATTTTTCAACGCGTTCAGCAATGTTTCTCCCAAAACACCGCCCGGCGCTACCGGAGACTCGTCCCGCATGTCAATGAGTTTCACCGACGGCAATCTTGCGCCCGCATATCTTGCGCCGAGTTTGACCAATGCGATTTTCCCGTTTTGCGCTGCATGCCAAGTGCGGATTGAGGGCGTTGCCGAAGACCGTAAAAACAAGGCACCGTGGGTTTTTGCACGCATTGCGGCGACCTCTCCGGCATCATAACGCGGGCTGCTCTCTGATTTATAGGCGCTCTCCTGCTCCTCATCCATCGAGATTAAACCGATGTTTTCGAGCGGTGCAAAAATCGCGGAGCGGGTTCCAATCACGAGATCTGCATCGCCGTTTTTGATGCGGCGGTATTCGTCGAGCCGAACCCCCTCGGAAAGACCGCTGTGCAGCACCGCCACCCGTTTTCCGAAGCAGCCGGTAAATAATTTTGTAAACTGCGGCGTCAATAAAATCTCGGGCACCATCAGCAGCGCCGATCTGCCCTCGGAAAGTGTTTTTTGCACCAGCTTCAAAATGACCATCGTCTTGCCGCTGCCGGTCACGCCGAATAACAGTGCGTTTGAGCCGGGAGCAAGCGCCGAAAGGGTCTCATATGCCGCCTGTTGGTCTTTGTTCAGGATAAGAGAGTCCGGGTCAATCCGTTCGGCGGATTCATAGGATTCCCGATAGCATAACTGCTCGTTGGCAATAACAGCGTTTTTACTGATCAGCGTATTGATCGTGGCGTTGGAAGCGCCGGTGTAATAGCTGACCTGCTTTGCAGCGCTTTCCCCATTCTCTTCGAGATATTTCAAAACCGCCGCTTGCTTGGGGGACTGTCGTTTGGGTTTCTCCGGTCCGAGTGATAACAGTTTTACTGTCTTGTCCCCGACTTTACGCGCCGTCTTTACGCTGCTTTCAAGCAGTCCTTCGCGTACCATGATCTCCAATATCTCAGAACCGACACCGGTCTCTTTTTTCAGCTTTTGAGCGCTGACGGGTTTATCACCCAGATATAACAAAACAGACCTCTGCGGTTCGTCGAAGGACTGCGGATCCCGGTCTGTCGTCTTTTGATATGTAATTTTGTCGAGAAATCCGAGGCCCGACGGCAGCATCAGCTTGATCGCGTCGTAAATCGGACAAAATGTACGCTCCGCCACCCGGACGGCAAGTTCCAACTGTTCCCCTGTCAAAACCGGTTTCGGGTCGATTAGCGCCTTGACGGGTTTGAGTTCCTTTGCTTCGTTTTCGGAGACGATTTCAAGGATCATCGCCGCCTTTTCGGCATTGCCCTTCCCGAATCCGACCTTCACCCTGCATCCCGGTTTAACAGACGAAAATTCCGGCGGCAGCAAATAGTCAAAGACCCGGTCGTAACTATAAAGCAGCCCCGCAACCGCGACTTTTGCAATCGACGGCACAGTTACATCTCCTTAATGGAAGGATATTTCCGTGTAATCGTCGTCTGAGGTCTCGTTTTTCTCTCTGTTGACCGTGACGATTTTAAATCTGCCCTCGATGAGTTCTGTCATCGCTGTTTTGACCGGTTTTTCGGTCAGAATCTCTTTCTCCTCCGCCGCCTGTTCGGCGATCTCACGGGCGCGCTTTGCGACGCCGATCACCGTAGAATAACGGCTCTTTGAGTATTTTTCCGGATCAAATGAAATGATTTTTGACATCGTCTTTTACCTCGTTCATAAAATCGATATTTTCGTTCATCGCGGCGTGCCGGGCGGAAATGATGTCCGCCAACTGCTTGGCCGCATTGTCTGCGTCGTCATTGATGATTAAATAATCATAGATCTTTTTTGCGGTTTCTATTTCGGTTTGGGCTACGGCAAGGCGTCTTTTAATGGTCTGTTCATCCTCGGTGCCGCGTCGCCTCAGCCGTGCGGCAAGAATGGCCGCACTTGGCGGAAACGTAAAGGCCAAAACCGCGTTGGGAAACCGTTTTTTCACATTTTGTCCGCCCTCGACCTCAATTTTTAAAATCACGTCGTCTCCTGCGGCGGTGATGCGATTGATCTCGCTGTAAAGTGTTCCGTAGTAATTGCCCGCATATTCGGTATATTCAAGCAGTTCGCCGTCTTTAATCGCTTTTTCAAATCGTTCGCGCGTAAAAAAGTAATAGTCTATGCCGTCTTTTTCGCAGGCTCTGATCGGACGCGTGGTGGCCGATATGGTCTTTTTTGCAGTGCCGAACTTGAAATACCGTTCCAGCATGGTATCTTTGCCGCTGCCGGCAGGACCGGAGAGGACGAGGATAAGCCCTTTGCTCATTTCTCGTCCTCCTTATGATTATCCGTGTCGGCAATACGGCCTGCGATGGTCTCCGGCTGGAGTGCCGAGGCGATCACATAGCCGCTGTCGGTGAGGATGATCGCCTTGGTCTTGCGCCCATAGGTCGTATCGACCAGCCGACCCTCCGCCTTGGCGTCCTGTGCCAGACGTTTGACCGGTTGTGTGTCGAATCCGGCGATCGATACGATGCGCTCGGCGACCACAAGATTTCCGAATCCGACGTTTATCAGTTTCACCGGATCGACACTCCTCTCGGTTTATTCAGCAGGGACTAATTAAACGATATGGGTTTTATTGGCCGGGTCGAAATGCTCGCTGTCGACGCCGTGCATCCTGTTGCGGCGCTGTTCGAAGAACTTAATCGCAACCTGGTCGAACTGGGCGTAAGTCAGCACATCCTCGTCCTGAATGGCCCATTTTGCCGCTTTTTCGCGCATGGTATCCAGCTCGGGCTTAAGCAGATCGGCGGGGCGGCAAGTGATAGGCTCTTCGTCGCCGAGAATCTTCTTGGAGAATTCCGGAGAGATGGGCATCGGGGTCTTTCCGTACTCACCTTTGATCAGCGCTTTAAATTCCTTGGTGACGGTCTTATACCGCTCGCCCATGATGATGTTATATACCGCTTGGGTACCGACGATCTGGGATGAAGGCGTAACCAGCGGCGGATAACCGGCGTCGGCGCGCACACGCGGGACCTCATTGAGCACATCGTCGAGTTTATCAGACTTTTTGGCGTCTGCCAATTGTTTAACGAGGTTCGAAAGCATACCGCCCGGAACCTGATACAGCAGGGTGTTGGCATCAACACCGAGCATTCTCTGGTTGATCATGCCGCTCTTGATGTATTCAGCGCGCAGTTCGGCGAAATAATCCTTGATCGGGTTCAGCTTGACCAGGTCGATTCCGGTGTCATACTGTGTTCCCTTGAGTGCGGCGACCATACTCTCAGTCGGCGCATGGGAGGTGCCGAGTGCCAGCGGGGACATGACCGTGTCGATGATATCGGCGCCAGCTTCAATGCCCTTGAGCAGAGACATGGACGCGAGACCCGCCGTATAATGTGAGTGCAGCTGGATCGGGACTTTGACGTTTTCTTTGAGCGCCTTGACCAGATCATAGGTAAAGAACGGGGTCAACAGACCCGCCATATCTTTGACACAAATAGAATCCACGCCTTCGTCCTCGAGCTGTTTGGCGTATTTAACGTAATAGTCAATTGTGAAGACCTCGCCGGTCGTATAAGAGATTGCACCCTGAACATGGGCTTTTTCCTTCTTGGCTGCGGCGATGGAGCACTTCAGATTGCGGATGTCGTTAAGCGCGTCAAAGATGCGGATGATATCAATACCGTTGGAAACGCACTTCTGGACGAAATATTCGACCACGTCGTCAGCATAATGGCGATATCCCAGCATATTCTGCCCGCGGAAGAGCATCTGCAGCTTGGTATTGGGCATTTTTTTGCGCATGGTGCGCAGACGATCCCACGGATCTTCGTTCAAAAAACGCAGGCAGGCGTCGAATGTCGCACCGCCCCAGACTTCCATCGAATGAAAGCCGATTTTATCCATCAGTTCCATGACCGGAAGCATCTGCTCGGTGCTCATGCGGGTCGCCAACAGCGACTGATGGGCATCACGCAGCGTCAGGTCGGTAATCAGAATCTTTTTTGCCATATTATAACCATTCCTTTACAGATTGAGAGATGTTTGAGCCGATTCGGAAAAGCCGAAAGGAACAAACTCCCGGTTCGAAAAATTTATTTTTCGAACTGCTTACGCGATGGTAAGCAGGACGTCGTCTGCGTTGACCGTGTCGCCTTTTTTTACATTGACGCCGGTGACGGTGCCCGCTTCGGCCGCCTGAATCTCGTTTTCCATTTTCATGGCCTCGAGAATCAACAGAACCTGACCCTTTTCCACGGTATCACCCTGCTTTGCGAACACATTGATGATGGTGCCGGGCATCGGGGCTTTGACGGGGTTACCATCTGCGGCGGCAGCGGGTGCTGCGGCAGGTGCCGGTGCAGGTGCGGCTGCGGGTGTCGGTGCGGGTGTCGGTGCGGCTGCCGCGGTTGAGCCGACTTCTTCGACGGCAACGTCATAGGTTTTGCCATTGACGGTGATCTTCAGGTTTTTCATATCTTTTCTCCTTAATTCATTAATCATTATCTATATAGATCGGATTGCCCGATTTTACAACAGATTGGTGGCATGCTTTTTGGGCATGCGGCTGACCCGTTTGCCCGAGAGCATTGACAGCGCCGAAAGCACCTGTGCACGAATCGTGGCGGACGTCACGATGGCATCTACCAAACCGGCAGAAGCTGCTGCTTTTGCACCGAGTTTGTCTGCGGCATAGGCGGCATAAACCGCTTTGCGCTCCGCCTCGCTCTTGCAGTTATCCAGCAGCTGCGGTTCGTTGATAATCAACGCCGCATCGGGGTTGACCGGACTGATAATTGCATTTTCATACGCAAATACAGCGTCTGCATTTGCGGATTTGCCGCAGGTCGCAATATAAACAGGACCGATGGCTTTCCCGGTTATAACCGAGATCTTGGGGCAAGTCGCCTCTGCATACGCCTGAGACAACGCGGCGGCGGTCATAATCGCACCTTTTGCCTCGCCGTCGCCGTCCGGCGCAAAACCGTCGGTATCAACCAGCGTAACAACCGGGATCGAATAGGCGTCGCACAACCGCACAAAACGGGCGATCTTTTTAGCGGCGCAGCTGCGGATATAGCCCTTTTCGTCCTTTGCGGTGGAAACCAGGCCCACGCTTTGTCCGCCGACGGTGGCAAAGCCGACTTTCGCGGTTGTGCCGTATTCGGCGTAGAGCTCATAAAAACTGTCTGAATCGGCAATACCTTCGGCGGGTTCGGTAAAATCAAACACCGGGGGCACGTCGAGATTGTTGGACGGGAGATATGAGAGCAGCTTTTTCGCCGCCTCAACTGCCGAAGCTGCGTCTTTCGTGACCAACGCCGCCGTTCCGTTCTTTGCCGCTGTCACACTGCTCTTAGCGGGCTTATAACCGGGCTGTGCCGCTTTGATGATGTCGTCCGGCGTCAAA
The DNA here is from genome assembly GCA_035380125.1 of Oscillospiraceae bacterium. Classification (NCBI taxonomy): domain Bacteria; kingdom Bacillati; phylum Bacillota; class Clostridia; order Eubacteriales; family Oscillospiraceae; species Oscillospiraceae bacterium. Next base: position 63,198 of record DAOSWV010000004.1, on the reverse strand, counting down.
AACAGCTGCGCGTCTTCACACAGAATCACTGCATCGGCACATTCGGCGATCATCGCCATTGAACCGCCGCAGGTACCGGTCACGACCGCGATCTGCGGTACTACGCCCGAAAGGGTATTGGCGCTGTTCATAAATTTACCGAGTGCCGACATCACTTCGCCGCCCTCAGCCATCCGCACGCCGTTGCTGTCAAAAATCCCGACAACAGGAGCGCCGTTTTGGGCTGCAAGCTCATAAATCTTTCCGATCTTTTCCGAGGCCGCCGTTCCGAACGCGCCGCCGATTGTTCCGCTGTCCTGCGCGAACGCAAACACGGGATTGCCGTCTGCGGTTCCCCATGCCGCCAGCACGCCGCTTTCGCCGCTGGCCGCCAGATCTCCGATCTCCATAACGCTGCCCTCGTCAAACAGCGAGAACAGAATCTGTTTTGTCTGTTGTTTTGCCTCCGTGTTATTTGCCATAAAAGGGTTTTCCTCCATTCGCTTACAAACGAACCGATTTGATCCGCCCGCAAAATTCTGCGCTCATACCGTTTCCAAAGGGAACCAACAAAACCATCCTCCCCCAGTATGATGAACTCATTATAACAGATCGCCCGAAAAATGACAAGGGCTGATCGGGCGTTTTACGGGATTTCCGTCGAATTTTTTCCCAAATGTCCGGCCTGTCTGTCGTTGACTGCCATGCGGACGCATGGTATAATATACTAAACACATCATGGGTCTGAGAGGAGATTTATGAAAACTTCGGTCGACGGTCTTGAAATCGGATATGACAGCACCGGCGAAGGCAGGCCCGTTTTGTTTCTGCACGGCTGGGGCGTCGACCGCAGCACCTTCAAACCGGTCGCAGACCGCATCTCCGACTGCTGCCGCGTGATCACGGTTGACCTGCCGGGGTTCGGTGAGAGCGAAGAGCCGAAAAAACCCTTTAACACCGATGATTTCGCCGATTTCACCGAACATTTTATCGCAGCACTCGGCCTCGAAAAGCCGATTCTGGTCGGTCACTCAAACGGTGGAAAAACCGCATTGGCACTGGCCGGACGGGGATACCAAAACATTTCAAAACTGATACTTGTCAGCAGCACCGGCATTCCCGCCAAACACAAACCCGGATTTTATATCAAACGATTCTTTTTCAAAACGGGAAAAAAACTTTTGAATGCTCCGGTGATCGGCAAACCGTTTTCAAAAATTTTCGACCCGTCCAAGTACGGCTCTGAAGATTATAAAAAGGCCTCGCTGATGATGAAAAAAACCATGTCGGCGGTGCTGGCGCAGGACGTGTCCGACCGGTTGAAAAACATCTCCGTCCCCACTCTGCTGTTCTGGGGCGACAAGGACACCGCGACGCCGCTCTCCGACGCCGAAAAAATGAAGAAATTGATTCCGGACGCCGGACTGATCGTCTATAAGGACTGCGATCACTACGCCTTTTTACGTAAATTACCCGAATTCACGGCTGCACTGCGTTATTTTATATTGAATTAAACAACAAGTGAGAGGGGACACCGAGTGTGATTGCGAAACTCGTCTATTTGGCCGCCTGTCTTTTAATGGGCTTTTACTGTGTTTTCAACGTCAAATTCCATCTGCATATGCTTCAGCTCTCGTCCTACCGCTCCGAGCGTTATCTCGACTGGGTACTGCATAATTTTAAGAAGTTGATCCCGAACCTGGTTTTGCTTGTATCGGCAGATATCGTTACCATATTGATTGAACTTGGCTCGGATCAAGATATCGCGTTTGCACTTGCGGCTTGTCTGCTGGCGATCGTATTCGGAATTTTCTGGCTGCTTTTCAAAGCGCCCAGAGCCAAAAAAGCGCTGGTTTTTACCGCGCGTGCCAAACGGATTTTCGGCACGGCTTTATTCTTCCCGCTCGCGGCAATGATCAGCGGATATTTTTTAATTCCGCACCGCGGTGCAATCGTGCTGGCCGGTTCGGTATGCGCGGTCGGACCGCTTTTAATGTTACTGTCACTTGCGTTAAACACCCCGATCGACAAGATGATTTATAACAAATATTTTAAAATGGCACAGCAAAAGCTGGCTCAAAGCAATGCCGTCACGGTCGGAATTACCGGCAGCTACGGCAAAACCAGCACTAAGTACATCCTCGGGCGTTTGTTATCCGAACACTTTAACACGCTCATCACGCCCGAGAGCTATAATACCCCCATGGGCGTCGCCAAAGTCGTCAATAATGACCTCAAAGCCACGACTGAGGTCTTTGTGGCGGAGATGGGTGCGGCCTGTGTGGGTGATATCGCAGAACTCTGCCGCCTGACCAACCCGGTATTCGGCGTGATCTCCGCCATCGGCGAACAGCACCTCAAGACCATGGGTTCGCTCGAAAACATCATCGCCACTAAATTCGAGCTTGCCGACGCCGTCGAAAAAGTCGGCGGGACAATGTTTTTGAACTATGACAATCCCTATATTTCTGCGCACGGTTCCAAAGCCAAAACCGTTAAATACGGGTTGGAAGCGGAAGGGCTTGATTTCCGGGCCGACGGTATACAGGCCGACCAAAACGGAATCAAATTCACCATTCATTATCCCGACGGCACCTTCGAGGCGCGTACCAAACTTTTAGGCCGCCACAACGTCATCAACATTCTGGCCGCAGTCGCCGTCTGTTCCGAATTCGGCATTGACCCGAAGAGAACGGCCGGTGCCATTTCCAAGCTTGAACCCGTTCCCCACCGGCTCGAAATGCATAAGAACCCGTTCGGCCTGACGATTATCGACGACGCTTACAATTCTAATCCCACGGGGGCAGCTGCTGCGCTGGAAGCGTTGTCTTGGTTTGACAGCATGAAAATTGTGGTCACGCCCGGCATGGTGGAATTGGGTACGAAAGAAGATGCTGAAAATTACCGACTCGGCGAAAACGCAGCAAAGGTCTGCGATTTATTGATTTTAGTCGGCGGAAAACGGGCTGACCCGATTTATGACGGCGCAGTCGCCGCCGAACTTGCCGAAGATAAAATTATCCGTGTCGACACTTTCAAAAACGCGGCACAGATTTTTAACACCTTTGCTTCCCAAAACGCGGTCGTGCTGTTGGAAAACGACCTGCCCGACAATTATTAATCGGAGGAACTGTCAATGAAAATCAATCTCTGCGTCATCATGGGCGGAAAGAGCGTCGAACACGAGATCTCGATCATCACCGCCGTTCAGGCCATCAAAGCCATGGATACCGAAAAATACGAGATCATCCCGCTCTATATCACCAAAACCGGTGAGTTTTACACCTCGCCCGCGATGTGTGACATCGACAGTTTCAAGGATATCCCCGCCCTGCTGCAAAAATCGGAACGGGTGGCTTTTATACGCAAGGGCGGCACCGTCTATCTGGAAGGCGAAAAGAAGGGTTTGAAAAAGCCGTTTTGCATCCATATCGACGTCGCGTTCCCGATCGTGCACGGCACCAACGTCGAGGACGGAACGCTCGCGGGATTTTTAAATCTGCTCGACCTGCCCTACTGCGGATGCGACGTGCTCTCTGCCGCAAACAGCATGGATAAACTGACGACCAAAGACATTCTCTCCGCAAAGGGCATCCCGGTACTGGCGGCGACCGATTTCTACGCCGACCGCTGGGCCGCTGAACGCGATAAACTTCTCGATTTGATTGAGAAAAATCACCGTTATCCGATTATCGTCAAGCCGGTTAATCTCGGTTCGAGCGTCGGCGTTTACAAGGTCAAAACCCGTGATAATTTATCCGGAGCCATTGACGACTGTTTCCTCCTGTGCAGCCGGGTCATGATTGAAAACGCGGTCGAAAACCTGCGCGAAATCAACTGTTCGGTGTTGGGTGACGTCTATGAAGCCGTTGCAAGCCCCTGCGAAGAGCCGGTCGGCAACGATGCGATTTTATCTTATGGCGACAAATACATGAGCGGGCAAAAAGGGATGAGCGGGCTGAGCCGCAAACTGCCCGCCGATATTGGCGAAGAACAGACCGGATTGATTCAAAAATACGCTGTTGAGGCCTTTCAGGCGCTCGGATGCAGCGGTGTTGCCCGCATCGACTTTCTGACCGATTCCAAAACAGGCGAAGTCTATGTCAACGAGCTCAACACCATCCCGGGTTCGCTGTCTTTTTATCTTTGGGAAGCGGCCGGAATGCATTATTGCGATCTTTTGGACAAAATAATTGCACTGGCGTTTAAACGCGACCGCGAGCGCAAAAATCTGAATTTCTCTTTCGATACCAATATTCTGTCCGGGTTTTCGTTCGGCGGTTTGAAAAAATAAAAAGCCAAACGACATTTCGATGGCCGATCACTTTAAGAGCGTTATGTGACGAGGTCACATTTTTCATAAATCTTTGATGCTATAATGAAGCCACATTCCTGAAAGGAGTCGTAAAACATGTCAGTCGTAACATTAACCAAAGATAATTTCACCGAAGAGGTCATCAACAGCAAGGTCCCCGTTCTCGTCGATTTCTGGGCCCCTTGGTGCGGTCCGTGCCGCATGGTCTCCCCGATTGTGGACGAGATTGCCAATGAACGTGCCGATATCAAGGTCGGCAAAGTCAATGTGGATGAACAGGGCGAGCTCGCGATGCAATACCGCGTGATGAGCATCCCCACCCTGCTGGTCTTTAAAAACGGAAAGCTTGCCGCTTCTTCAATCGGTGCAAGACCCAAAGCGGATATTCTGGCCTTACTTGCCTGAGCGATACAAAATCAATGTCGTGGCGTAAAGCCGTCACACCGCCACCGGCGTGACGGCTTTTTCGTCGTGACGATTTTTTCGTCATACATAATCGCAGGAAGTTTTTCCCTTCCGCATTTAACGAACACGGTTGGCTCTGCAAAACCTCTGTGAAAGGATAATACAAGCTTGCAATATCTGATTTCTTTCCTTGAGGGTATCATCACCTTCATCTCGCCGTGCATACTGCCGATGATACCGATTTATATCCTCTATTTCGCAGGCGGAAGTACCGGTGACAACGCCGAAGGCAAAAAGAGCAAGGTCTTTGTCAACGCACTCGGCTTCGTTCTCGGGTTCACTGCGGTATTCGTCGCACTCGGCGCGTTGGCCTCAGCCATCGGCGGTTTGTTAATTCAGCATAAAACCGCTGTTAATATTATCACCGGCGCAATCGTCATTGTATTCGGGCTGAACTTTATCGGAATATTCAAAATCGGATTTCTCAACGGCAGCAAAAAGTTCGATACCGCCGTGAAACCGCTTGGGTTTTTCCCCGCTCTATTGTTCGGCTTGATTTTTGCAGTCGGCTGGACACCTTGTGTCGGTGCTTTTCTGGGCTCTGCACTCGGGCTTGCGGCGAACAGTGATACCGTCTTTTCGGGCATAACCCTGTTGTTGGTCTATTCTCTGGGCCTCGGCGTCCCGTTTTTGCTCAGTGCGGTGCTGATCGACCGATTAAAAGGCGTTTTCGGTTTTATTAAAAAACACTATCAGATCGTCAATATCATCTGCGGTTCGTTGTTGATCATCGTGGGCATTTTAATGATGACGGGTGTCATGAGCCGGATGATGACTGTACTCAATACATAAGCTAAAGGAGTATTTATGAAACAATCCGCCAAAACGATTCTCTGGATCGCGGTAATCGCCGTTGTTCTGGTCGGCGCCATTTACGCCTACCCGAAACTCACGGAGAATTATAACGAAAATCAGGCGACTTCTCAAACTTCCTCCGCAAGTTCAAACTCCGCAGACCTCGCAACCGATTTCACGGTTTTTGACGCATCGGGAAATGAAGTGGCCCTGTCCTCCAAATTCGGAAAACCCATCGTGTTGAATTTTTGGGCCAGTTGGTGCGGACCCTGCCAAAGCGAACTGCCCGATTTTAACAAGGTCTATCAGGAATTGGGCGATCAGGTAGAATTCTTTATGGTCAATCTGGACGATCCGAGCGAGGAGGAAAACGTCAAATCCTTCCTCTCCGAAAACGGATATGTCTTTCCCGTCTATTATGACACGACTTACGAAGGCGCAATGGCCTATAATATCACCGGCATTCCGGCCAGCTATTTCATCGATGCAGATGGCAACATCGTGTTTATACAGCGCGGTATGATCAGTGAATCCGCTCTGCGAACAAGAATTGATGAGATACTTGACTAAAATGAATTCAGCAATAAAAGCCCTCGTACAGCATGGCGCACGAGGGTCTTTAACAGTCAATTCTTATAACATCAGATCCGCGAAACATTCGATCTTCGTCAAAACTTTTCTGAGCGTACGGGCATCAAACCGTTCCACATGATCCTTTTTGGCCTTTTTGTCACAAAAATCAGAGCGGTAGAGTTCTAATATGATTTCCAGCGGCATGACGGGTTTGTACGGTTTGAATTCACCCGCCGAAGCCCGTTTCATCGCCGCTTCCGCCGCGTCGTGAATGCGCTGTTCAGCCAGTTCAAGCGGCTCAAGTTTCGCTTGATTGCGCCCAATACCGTATTTGACAACGGCTGTCTCGATGTTCCCCAGCAACGCTTTCGCCTCAACACAGGCGGCTTCATCCCCGGCCGCCATACAAAACGGAATGTCATATGCGCCGGCGAACAATGCTATTTGCCCGATCTCACCTATCTTGCGGCCGTTGACATAATAGTTATACCACTGATAGGCGTTCTGGGTGTGATCCAAGAAACCGTTTAGGGTCCCGGCCATCGCATGCGCGCCGACCAGCATGAAGAGATCGATTTCGCCATTATAAACCGATTCATGTCTCTTACTGCGTTCAATGGGGAGATTTGCGCGTTTGTCAACTTCATCCCAAACAAGGCCGCCGCTGCCATGTCCGTCTGAAACCCAGATTTTATCCGCACCGCCGTCAAAACAGCCTGCAATCGCCGCATTCAAATCGGCAGTCAGCCGCCTTTTGGAATAAAGATGATCCGGAGTTCCTTCCTCGGTTACCTGTTCCGCGCGGCCAACGCCGCTGGCGCCCTCAAGATCCGTAACAATAAAAACGTTCATATCAGCAGGTCCTTATGGTGAACGATCTTTGTCACGACTTTCCTGAGCGTACGGGCATCAAGGCGTTCGATGTTATCCTGTTTGGCCTTGTCGTCACAAAAATCCGAGCGATATAACTCTAATTTCACTTCCAGCGGCAGAATCGGTTTATACGGTTTAAATTCGCCCGCCGAAGCGCGCTTCATGGCCGTTTTCGCCGCGTCGTAAATCCGCTGTTCGGCCACTTCGAGCGGTTCCAGTTTGGCCTGATTGCGTCCGATACCGTATTTGACAACGGCTGTCTCGATGTTCCCCAGCAGCGCTTTCGCCTCAACACAGGCGGCCTCATCACCGGCCAGCATCACAAACGGGACGTCATAAGCGCCGCAGAAAAGTACGAGCTGTCCGGTCTCACCCATCTTGCGGCCGTTGACATAATAGTTATACCACTGGCGCGAGTTCTGCGTGTGATCCAAAAATCCGTTCAGCGTCCCGGCCATGGCGTGTGCGCCGACCTCCATGAATAAATCCACACCGCCGGCAATCACGATTTCATCCCATTTATAACGATCCTCCGGCACAAGAGCCCGTTTGTCAAGATCCGCAAAGTGAAGCCCGCCCGGGCCGTGTCCGTCCAGAACCCAGACCTTGTCGGCGCCGCCGTCGAAACACCCGGCAATCGCCGCGTTCGTATCCGCCGTCAGCCGCTTCATGGCATAAAGGTTCCCCTCCGACCCGATTTCACTGACCTGATCCATACGGTCGACGCCGCTGGCACCTTCGAGATCAGTGATGATTAAAACCGTCATAAATACTCCTCCGTTTTCTCCAGTGTTTTTATGGTCAATTCATTTATGATTTCGGTTGTGACAAATGTCGGGGGTTCGGGCGGCAATGTGTTATAATAATCATGCAGGACGTATCCGAGCGTCTGTATGGCCAATTCGGATGAAACGGTCCCGACACCCTCCGGTGTGGTTTCTTCCAACAGCGGCCTGATCGTTTCCCGCCACCATATCCCGTTCATCACCGTGCGGTCGTAACGAAAGCACTCGTCCCAGCCCGTCAGACCCGCCGCTTTGGACCTTTCCCAGACACCATGATGTAAAAATTCATCGAATGCGGCGTCGGTGATACAGTGTACACAATATCCCAATAGTAAGTCGCTATCGTATCTCTTCCGGTTTTCACCGTAGAATCTGCCGACGTTTTCATACCAGTCACGGGGGTTTTTGGCGCGTAAATGTGCCGCCCAGCGCACTTCTTTGGGTGCAAATCCGTCGGCATTGACACTATCGGGCAGAAAGCAGCCAAAATAATACTGTCCCGTTCCTTTGATCCGCCCGTCGGTTTTTGCAATCCCATCGCCAACCAAAAGATGCATCATCGTAGACGCCATTTTTTCACCTCCGTTGCTTGTCATTATAACAGTTGAACAAGGCGTTTGCAATCGAAAACATGATATTTTCTGTTCCGGAGAAAACCAAAAAGTATTTGGCGTTTCCATAAAAAATTTTTATTTTTCGAACATATTTCTGACATTATTGTCTTTTATACTGTATACCGAGGTGATTCCTATGAAGAAAACCGCTCTTAAAATAAGTATAGACATTTTTATGATAATCATCTGGATCGTCCTGATGACATACGATCTGACCGGTTCGGTCTGGCACGAAATCCTCGGTATCGGTATGTTGATTCCGTTGTTTTTCCACTTGTTTCTCAATTGGAAATGGATTATAAACGTCAGTAAAAATATCTTTAAAACCAAGCCGAACGTCAATACCGTGCGCTGGGTTTGTGACATTCTGATGCTCATCGGGTACGTCCTCACGGCTGTCTCCGGCGTTGCAATTTCAAAAGAACTATTCTGGCAGATCAGAGCAGACAATAACGAGCTGTGGTACACCATCCACGCCTGGTCGGCCTATCTCACGCTGGCGGTTCTGGGTGTCCATGTCGGACTGCACTGGAAGATGATTCTCGGCTTTTTCCGCTCCGCATTCCACATCCAAAAGCCCACACGTCTCCGCAGAACAGTCGGCGCCGTGATTTCTCTGGCTGTGATCCTCTACGGCATTAAATCAACCGTCACTTACAGCTTACCGGCATACACCGCAGCTGACGACGCGACCGTCGATTACACGACCTCACAACTCGCCTACTCCGAATACGGCAACGAGGAGGAAAGCAGTGTCAAAATCATCAACATCGGCACAAGACCCTCCACAAGCAACACGATAACCGAAACCCCGAACGTCGGTGAAACCTTGAACGAATTTTTAGGCAGATTGTTTTGTAACGGCTGCAGCAGGCACTGCTCTCTGCTATCCCCCGGCTGTTCAACGGGGCGTTCTCTCGTGACCCAAGCGAATACCATATACTCGGAATTCACCGCTACAGCTTCTTCCGCTTCAAGCGCTTCAGCAAGTTCTGCCGCAACCAGTTCTGCCTCGACAGAATCTGTCGTTTCTTCCGCCGCAGCAAGCTCTTCCCCGGCCAGTTCAACCGTAACAAGTTCTTCCTCGCCCGGTTCTGTCGTGACAAGTTCCGCCTCAACAGAATCTGTCGTTTCTTCCGCCGCAGCAAGCACTGCTGCATCATCAGCGACAACACCTTCCGAATCTGCGGAAACCGGTGTTTCGCAGACTTCAAGCGATACTCAGGTCTGGGAATCTTCCGGCACCGAACAATCCGCATCCTCGCAGGAGCAGACTCCTTCCACCGACGATGGCGAATTCTTCGAATACAGCGGTAAAGTCTTAAGCAACCTCTCAATTTTAGGAATGTATATTGCAGGAACCTATTATGTGGTCGAATTCCTCGGGAAAAAGCATTAATCATATTAACCAAAACACGGCGCTGTTGAACAGCGCCGTGTTTTGGTTTACATCAGCTTTAAACGATCTTAATCGCGCAATATCCCGCAAACGACCCTGCGGGTATTGTAAATTCCAATCGCTCGCTTTCGCTGAATGAAAGGGAAAGCGGGCTTTTGTTTTCGGGGGTATAAAGCATAACCGATTCGGCAGAACGCAATACATTGATTTTCACCTTAACCTCACCGATTTTAGGTGCACCGGATTCAAACGCCGGAATCGGGTCTTTGTGTCCGCAGTCACCGTTCTTTTTAACGGTATCGCCGATATTGACGATGTGCAGTGTACGGCAGTGTTGATTTTCGAACAGTGAGACAAACAGCTCGGATTCACTCTCAACTTCATAAACGGTCTCATCAAGTTGTTTGCGCAGCGCTTTTCCGCCGGTTTCACGCAGCTGATCCAGCGCATAGGGCTGAACATTGCCTCGATGGGTAAAGTGATCGGCGCGTGGAACGCTCAAAATATCCTGATAGACATCCGCACATTCCGATGGGTTAATCAAGATAACCTCACCTTTGCCGAGTTTTTGCGTTTTACAAAGCGCAGGGGTTTCGCGCCTGCTGCCGTCGGTTTGATAGATGCCGAAATCGCCGACGATCAGCAGCTTCCCGCCGTTTTTGACATAAGTCTCAAGATCGGACAGGGCCTTATCCGAGAGCATCGCCGCAAATACCGCCGCAATTACTTTGTGTTGACCGAACTCTTCGCCGTTATCTTCAAAAACCATATCGGTCGCAATTCCGGACATCATTGACGCCTGCATCCACTGCAGGAATTTACGCATATACCCGTCGCACCCGTCGGCATAATCGCGGGTATTCTGTGACATTAAAAACGTCAGATCGGCAAGCTTTTTGGGGTGTTCAAACAGTTCGAGGTGGTTCTCCTCAAAATGACGCAGTTTACCTTCGTCGAGATAATCATCGAGATTTTCCCCGCCGCTCTGTGTAAACAACTGACCCCATGCCATCGAAAACGCCCAACCGAAATAGAGCGCCGAATCCGAACAGGGGTAAAACATCGACATCGCCGGGACACCGCGTTTCCGACCCATGCAGAATCGATGCACCGCTTCGGCTGCAAATGACGGCCATGACTGGGAGATGATGTGGGTGCTGCAGTTCTCTTGAAAGATACAGTCCCAAATCTCGGCGCATTTTTCAAACGGCAAAGCCGTCACGTTGGTCGAAATGACGCTCGAGATATAGTTCGGACGCAGCATTTTATAACCCAAATCCTCATAATGCTTTTTGACGGCATAAGCGAAATCGAGGGTCGATTCGTCCTTCATACGCTTCCAGGCCACAAACGCCGGATCTTTGAAGTTCCAGTAAAAATCCTTCCAACCCTCGGGCTGCGGAATGTCATATCCGGTCTTCTCTTTGAGCAGACGGCGGCAGTGTTCGCAGGTGCAGGCGTTGAACGAGGCCCAGCCGGTGCCGTCGTTGCCGAAGTACTGCACGTCGTCGGTCATGATGCCGTCAACGCCCTGTGCATATACGTCTTCAAGATATTTGAAATACAACCGCCTGTAATCGGGATTGTTGAAACAAAAACCGTACCCGTGATAGGTCGTGATACCCAGCTTTCCGCTGCGGCCCGATACCTGCCGCATACTCGACAACGGCACGCCGTCGATAACCGGATCGCCATAGGCGTCGTCCCAGAAACCGGACCAGTCCTCCGGCTTTGAATTGCGCGAGAGCAAAACTTTTTCAGCCCACATTCTGTCCTCGTCGTTCTGCGGGTTGAACGTCAGATGCGAACTGTGATGCTCGACGTATTTGATGCCGTACTTATGGCAGGCCCTGACCAGTTTTCCGATGCAGGCGTTGATCTTATCCCAGTGGCGATAAAAAGACCAACGGAAATGCGTGCAGCTGAAACCGATCAGAATCGTGATGCCGACGTCGGCATACCGCTTGACCTTGGCGTCCATATCCGCCTGTGAAAAGTTGTAAATTTCATCGGAATCATACCAAATCCATCCGTACCGTGTCATATAACCACCCTTTCACCGTGACTCATTTTAAAAATTTATCTTTGCTGTTTTGCTCTCGCTTTTGTATTGAAAAGATGACAGCTGCAAGTATTACCAGAAGTGTGAATGAAATAAAGAAATGGTACAGCCGGTTGCCGATCGCAAAGCCGAACAGGTGCAGATACTTTCCTTCGGTCCACTGGACAAAGTATTTCCCGAAAAATGCCCCCGCAAACCCCGCTAAACTGACCGCCGTAGAATAAAACGCCAGACAGGACGATTTTGATTCCTCGGGCATCCGCATAAACGGCAGATTCGACATTCCGAGCGTCAGTCCGGGGCTGACAAAATTGGTGTAAATGCAGAGTATCGGGTAAATCCATACCGTCTGTTCCGTAATCAACATATTGAACAACTGCGGAAACGCGTAGAGAATCAAGGACAGCGCCAACGCATAAAACCATCCGAGTCTTTTGATCAGTTTATTCCAGACCGGAAGCATAATCAACAGAATCGGTAGCGCAAAGATGGTCATGAAGGTGTAAAAAGTATAACTCATCTTGGCTTCTTCAAGCAGATACACCACAAAATACTGCCCTTGAATCGTGACTGTGAAGTTATATGCCACACCAATCAGTACCAGCTGCAAAAAGCCCTTGTTCTTGATCGGCGCCGAAAAAATCGAGAGAAAATCGAGTTTGGGCGGTTTGGGATAAGAGACCTCCCGGATGCGGAAAAACATATTGCATTCCAATCCGATAAAAACAAGCGCCGCACCGCGTAAAACCAAAATACCGGTCAGCGCCAGCCCCTGCGCCTCGAACCGATCCAGCAAAAACGCACAGGAAACACTTGTCACCGCGTTGAGTGTGGTATAAATCATCTGCTGCATCGAAAAGAAATCCGCACGTCGGTCGGGCGTTATGTAGGTGATGTGCCAAGCTGAAATTGCCGGGCTGTTAATCGAAATCGATACCTGCATAATGACCATTAAAACGATAAATAAGGTGATCTGCGGTTTCTGTGAAAGCGGCAGCAGCGGCACGAGCGGCAATAAAATCCCATTGATACCGTAATAGATCAGGCGGGTTGTGAAAACGAATGTCTTACGCGATTTCAGCCGTTCGATCAATGCCGGCGCAAAAATCTGGGTCACACCGCAAGCCGTCTGAATACTGACGATGGTCCCCACATAGGCATTTTTGACGCTGTCACTCTCGCCTTTGAGCAAGATCAAAATCAATCCGGTGAAAAAGACGCCGTTCATCACCACCGAAGCGAGGTTGGCGAAGGCGTTTCCCCAGAATACACGGCGCAGATCCAGTGCATACCCGTCGTAATCGTTATAGAGGGCGTTGATACGGCTCTCTTTTATACCGCCGACGTAATTATAAAGAACGCTGCCGAGATGCAAAAAGAAATTCCGAAAGAACTTCATATATGTATACACACCATTATCAGATTTGTCTGAAAAAACGTCGCGGTATAGAGGATAAGGCAATCCCGCCCTCCGTTCATAATATTATATCGAACCTCGCTTGTCAATCGTTCTTGAAAATGTTTTTTTAATCATGTATAATCATGACAAACACCCGACAGGAGAACGATTATGAGCTATATCATGGCTTTGGATTCGGGCACGACAAGCGCCCGGTGCATCCTTTTTGATCACAACGGCAATATCTGCAGTATGGCGCAAAAAGACATTCGCCAATTTTATCCCAAACCCGGTTGGGTCGAACACGATCCGATGGAGATCTGGGCCACTCAAATCGGGGCGGCGCAGGAGGCCATGCAGAAAATCGGCGTCTCGGCGCACGATATCGCGGCAATCGGTATCACCAATCAACGCGAAACCACCGTGGTATGGGATAAAACCACCGGCGAGCCGGTGTATAACGCCATCGTCTGGCAATGCAGACGCACGGCGGAGTATTGCGATGAACTCAAGGCCAAAGGGCTGGCGGAAAAATTCCGGCAAAAAACCGGACTGGTGATCGACGCGTATTTTTCCGGGACCAAGCTGCGCTGGATTTTGGAGAATGTCCCCGGTGCAAGACAACGCGCCGAACGGGGTGAACTGCTGTTCGGTACGGTCGAGAGCTGGCTGATCTGGCGGCTGACCGGCGGCAAAGTCCATGTCACCGACTATTCCAATGCTTCGAGAACCTTTTTATATAACATCAACGAGCTTTGTTGGGACAAAGAAATTCTTGCGGAACTCGATATTCCCACCTGTATGCTGCCCGAGGTCAGACCGTCGTCGTGTGTGTACGGCGAGACCCTGCCCGATTTCTTCGGCTATCCGATCAAAATCGGCGGCGCGGCGGGTGACCAGCAGGCGGCGCTGTTCGGGCAAACCTGCTTTTGCCCCGGTGAGGCCAAAAACACTTACGGGACGGGCGGATTTCTGCTGATGAACACCGGTGAAAAACCCGTATTCTCCGAACACGGGTTAATCACCACCATCGCGTGGGGCGCGGATAACAAAATCGAATACGCGCTCGAAGGATCAATCTTTATCGCCGGTGCTGCCATCCAGTGGCTGCGGGATGAGCTGCATCTGGTCTACAATGCCGCGGATACCGAATATTTCGCCTCCAAAGTGCCCGACACCGCCGGATGCTATGTCGTTCCGGCTTTTGTGGGGCTTGGGGCGCCGTATTGGGACCCGTACGCACGCGGCTGCATCGTCGGATTGACCCGCGGCGTCACCCGCGAACACATCATCCGCGCCACGCTCGAATCCATCGCCTATCAGACCGGCGACGTCATTTCCGCAATGGCGCAGGACTGCGGCCAAAAACTGCGCTCCCTGCGCGTGGACGGCGGCGCTTCGGCGAATAATTTTCTGATGCAGTTCCAAGCCGACATCACAGGCTCCCCCGTCCAACGCCCCGCCTGCATCGAGACCACCGCAATGGGGGCTGCCTATCTCGCGGGACTCGCAGTCGGCTATTGGCAGGACAAAGACGAGATCGAAAAGAACTGGCAGCGCGAGCACACTTTCGAACCCAGAATGTCTGCTGACCATCGTCAGGAACTTTTGGCAGGCTGGAAAAAAGCCGTCGACTGCTCCCGCGGCTGGGCTAAGTAAAATACCGGAGGAATTATCATCTTTAACATGGAAACACTGCCGGAGGCCATCCGGCGGCATATCGAGGGAAAACCCTATCGGGCGGACGACATCGGCTGTTCGAAGGCCAGCGTCCTGCTCTTTGACCATATGGTCTTGAAGATCGCAAAATCCGATTCGAACAAGGAGCGAAAAATTCTCACCTGGCTCGAAGGAAAACTGCCCGCGCCGCGCTTGATTGCCTTTGAACAACAGAACGGATTCAATTACCTGCTGATGTCGAAAATCCCGGGCGAGATGGCCTGCTCGGAGAAAAACATGCAAAATCCCGAACCGGCAATTCGGGCGCTTGCCGACGGTCTGAAAGCGCTTTGGGCGGTCGATACCACGGGCTGCCCGAACAGCAATACGCTTGAAGTCACGCTTGCAAGTGCCCGTTTTAATCTCGAAAACGTTTTGATTGACCCAAAGGAAATCGACGAAGACCGGATATGCACAAATGGATTTAGGGACATGAACGACTTGTTTTCTTTCCTTGACCATAACCGCCCGGATGAGGAGATTGTCTTTTCGCACAATGACTATTGCCTGCCGAATGTCTTTTTGGAAAACGGCGTATTCAGCGGCTTGGTCGATCTCGGCGACGCGGGGATCGGGGATAAATGGCAGGATATCGCTCTCTGCGTGCGTTCGCTCGAGTACAATTTAGTCAGGCTTTCGAAGCACAGCTGCAGCGAGTACGAGCGATATAAAGCCCTGCTGTTTGACGAACTCGGATTTGCCGAGGACGAAGACATCATCAAATATTACATTTTGCTCGACAACTTTTTCTATGTGTACAACCGAACTTAAAGAATTGAGGAATTTTAATGATAACGAGAAAACAGATCATAAACCATTTGACCGAAAAGCTGAAACCCCTGCCCTGGTGTTACGCATTCTGGCTTGAAGGTGCCGACGCTAACGGCACACTCGACAAATATTCCGATATCGATTTCTGGTTGGACGTCGAGGACGCAAACGAGGAAGACGCTTATCAAGCGGTCGAAAACGCGCTTTCCGAACTCTCTGAGATTGATTATAAATACATAATGAGACACGGCCATCCGAAAATCCGGCAGCGTATCTATCACCTCAAAGACAGCAGCGAATACCTGATGATCGACTTCTGCTGGCAGCTGCACAGCCGCAATCCCGATGAATGCAAATACCTCAAAGGCAGTAAGGTCGAATCAGCGAAAGCGCTTTTCGACAAGGTCGGGTTGATTCAATTTGTCGAACCCGATCTGACCTTGTATCAAAAGCAAAATGAATCTCGTATTGCTGAAGCTGAATACCGTTATACCCAACATACGCGGGTCGAAAAATACATTCGCAGAGAGCAGTTCCTTGAGGCCTGGGCCTATTACAACCGCTATGTGCTCGAGCCGCTGATTGATCTGCTGCGCGTAATTTACACACCTGCAAATACCGATTATTATTTGGTTCACATTTCGCACCATATCCCAAAAGATAAGCTGGAAAAGCTCAAATATTTCGCGCAAAATGCGACCCTCGAGGCCATGGACAAGAAAATCCCGGAGGCCGAGGCGTGGTTTGCCGAGTTGTTGAAAGAATTGGATGGGCAATGAACCAAGTTCAAATTATTAATTTTTTAAAAGAATATTATTCTATTAAAGCCGACACACTCGAACTTATCCGGGAGGCCGGAAGCAGCGCATATGTCGTCACAGAAAATAATAACAAATATTTTCTTCGTATCGTCAAGCCCGCATTCTTCGATACTGCGGTAACTGCCGCCGATATTCAATATTTCCTGCAAAAACAAGACTTCCCGGTTCCGAAGATTCATCCCGCCAAAGATGGTTCGCCCTGCGTGGAATGGCGTACATCAGATGAAAAACATCTTTTTGTGCTGTATGAATATATCGAAGGAAAAGAATCCGAACCCAATCAAGATGCAGAGGCGATCGGCGAGCTGATCGGCAAGCTGCACAAGATTATGAAAAGCTATCCCGGTCCGCTCGTAAAGCACGACAAACCGTTTTTCATCGGGCGGTACATCAATATTCTGCGCCGCAAGCAATATCCTAAAACCGACGAATTCGTCGCATACGGCGACGCGGTCTGGAACAGGGTAAGAGGTTTGCCGCGCGGCTATTGTCATGGCGACATGTATTCCGGAAACATTCATAAAGCGGCGAATGGAAAGCTCTATGTTCTGGACTTTGATACCTCGTGCGAGGCCTTTCCTGTTTATGACCCGGTGTTGATCTGCAACCGAACACATTATTTTGAATTCGACCCTGACGGATATGAAAAATCCAAAGCGGTCTTTACGCGTTTTCTGCCGTCGTATTTGAAACACAGTCCGCTCAGCCAAGCCGAGATTGACGCCTTTTTCGATTTAATCGCCGTTTATCATTTTCAGGTTCAGGCGACAGTTATCGAGATCAACGGCCTCGACTGCGTGGACGCGGCTTTTCTCGACCGGCAGTACGACTGGCTCTGCCGCTGGCGGGAGCAGTGTGAAATCAAATTGTTGAGATAAAACAGGAGGCAATCAATGTCTGTTGAACTATTTGTTAATTCCCTTTTATTTGCCGCATATACAGGTCTGGTGGCTTCCGGGTTTGATATGACGGATCCGGAGGATGCCGCCCTTCAAATTCTTTGCGAAAATATTCGCAAACTACCCATCGACACGCAGACCCGCGCTTGGTTTGCGAATGCACACGGTGAAAACAAAATAAATCCGTATTACCCAAAAGGTTCGGACATCTCCGTGGCCTGCTTTTTCATCAACCCCAATACATTTTGCTGGGATACTTTTGAAATGTTTTTGGAATTTATCAACAGCTGCGGCGGTGAAGAACGAGACGAGCAATACTGCCAATGGATATCTCAATTACCCGAGATGCTCGCCCGGGTGAGTTCTGCGCCGAGATATGAAGATTTACTTGAACAATACAATGAAATCTTACAAGAACGCACACCCGGGTTTAACGGAGAACGCGAAAAAGCGTCTCGGGCGACGGCACGTTTTTCCCGCTTACCCGCCGATATCCGTTTTGCCCCAAACCTTTTGCAATCGCCTTACTGCTGTGATTTTGTTAAAAAGGCAGATACCACCTTTGTTATCTCGACAAGCCCGAGTATAAACGGAATTTTGCATGAATTTTTGCACCCATTTGTCGCAAAGTACCGAGCGTTGATTATACAACTCATGAAAGACCGCCCCGAAGGTGTCGCCGACCCGGAGCGGATGAAGTATTACGGCTACATGTGGGATGATTCGATTGAATCGTATACCCATGCCGCTGAGGACTGCATTGTCAGAGGTTTGTCGCTGGCACTGTCTGATTTGAGTCAATCCGAACTGGAAAGCGCATACCGCAATAGTACAGACAGCGGTTTTTTATTGGTTAAACCCGCCACGGAATATGCGCTTGTCCATTTGACGGACGAGACGACCCTCAGTGAAATGATTGAGGCTATTTTGCCGAATCCGGTCGTACAACACTACAACACATTGATCGAAGAAAACAACGACCCCGTACACGATCCCGCCCTGCTGCGCACCTATATGGACAAATGGGATGGCACGCCGTTTTTAAACGCATTGGGATTATCTCCGGAGAAAACCGTACTCGAAATCGGGGTCGGAACCGGGCGGCTGGCTGTTAAAATCGCTCCGAAATGCAAATCCTTCTGCGGAATTGATCTCTCGCCCAAGACGATAGAACGCGCAAAAGAAAACCTTGCTGCATTTCAAAATATCGTTTTAATATGCGGTGACTTTCTGACGCATACATTTACGGAATACTTTGACATGATCTATTCCTCGCTGACGTTTATGCACATTGAAGATAAATCCGCTGCCATTAAAAAAGCCGCCGATCTTTTAAACTTTGGCGGGAAACTGGTGATTTCCATTGATAAAAATCAATCCGACCGTTTGGAATGCAACGGCCGGATGTTAAAGATTTATCCCGATAATCCCGAACAATTATGCGCCTTTACCAAAGCGGCGGGACTTTCGTGTTGTCAGGTAATTGAAACCGAATTTGCGTATATCATCACTGCGATTAAGGTTTAAAGTTTCCCTTCGATCCGATAACTGCCGCATACCAGTTCTAATACCGGTTGATTGTTCTCCATGTTCACTTGAACACCCTCGGCGTCTTCAACCGGAACGCCGCTCTCGGTCAGTTCCACGCTGCCTACAGGCAAGTATAATGTTGCATGACAAGAGGACGGAATGTCCAGCTCAACGGTAAATTCGCCGTTCGCAATGAACCAGCGGCAGCCGACCGGGCCGCGTACCGTCGAGACCTCGCAGCGTGCGCCCGAAAGCCCTGAAGTCAGCGCGGGTCTGGCGATGATATGCGCATACCCCGGTTCGTCTTCGTCGGCACTGATTCCGGCGATGTATTTATAGAAAAACGCTGATAAATCGCTGAACATATGGTGGTTATGCGAACCGCCGCCGTTCCAGGTCTCCCAGAGGGTGTTAGCATTTAGCTCAACCCAACGCCGCACGCTCGGGAAATCCGGCTGAAGCAGCATCTTAATGCCGACCTCACCCAATCCCGCCGCGCCGAGTGACTGCATCACCGCCTTATTACCGAGAACGCCGAAGTCGAGATGCCAGTTTTGCTCGTCGATCTGCGTTAGCAGGCGGGCATACAAGCCGGGAAGTTCCTCCGGTTCGGCAAAGCCGTGGTAAATCATTACGCCGGTGGAGGTCTGGCAATTCCCTTTGACAATATCGTTTACTGCGTCGAAAAAGGCGTTTCGGAAGGCGTTTTTAATCTCTTTTTCCCGTCTTTGATAGTGCATTCCATCGCGCTTTTTACCTAAAATCTCGGCCATCTGCGCTAACCGCTTTGCCGCCGTATGGTAATAGGCCGTATCGGTGACCTCGGTGGGACACTTGAATTTGCTCATGTTGACCGTAACGGCCTCACCCTCGAACGGCGGACACCAGTCGCCGAGTCCGTAATGGACAATGTCGCCCACTGCCATGCGCTCCATAAAGGCAAAATGTTTTTGAATGGCCTCGTAATTTTCTTCAAGAACCTGTTTGTCGCCGGTCGCAACGTAAAGATTCCACGGAACATCGACGATGGCGGAAGACCAGTCGGGACCGTTCATGCTGTTATAACCCCATCCGGCGGTCGGGGCAATGCACGGAATTGCACCGTCGATGCGCTGTGCGCGTCGGATGTCACCCAGCCATTTGCCCAAAAACGATTTGACACCGAAATTAATCGTCAGCTGTTCGGACGAAAGCGAACCGTCCCCCGTCCAAGCGCTTTTTTCACGGTGGGTGTCGCTTGAGAAAATCCCCATCATGCATGACGTAGACGACCAGCGGCACATGTGCTGCACTTTGTTGAGCACTTCGTCGGAACAGCTGAAAACACTGTCTCCCGCCACATCATTATGCAGTGTCAGCGCCGTCACATCGGAGAGTTGGGGTGTATAATCGATGCCTGAAATTTCGATATATTGGAATCCGTGATAAGTGAAAATCGGATGCCAAATCTCCTCGTCATCAGTCCTCTTAATGTATTTGTCGGTCTGGAAGCAGTAATTCTTGATAAAAACGTCGAGTTCTTTATGGGTCAGACGTCGTTCGGGCGTCAGCAAATCGGAATAGCGAATCGTAATCTCCGTACCCGCCTTGCCCCTGAAGACAAACGCACCGATCCCGCCTTGGTTCTGCCCGACGTCAAAGACCCAGCCGTCGGGTGTCTGCCATAGATCAACCGCAGTAAACCGGTCACAGATGCGGATCGGTTCCATCTCCATAGCCTTTAAAACGCCGCCGGGACTTCTCATCAGCCGTGACGGATGCCAGTTCGAATCGTCAAAATCCGTGGTATTCCAGCCGGGTTGTTCGGCGCGAGCGTCATAATGTTCCCCGTGGCGGATGCCGTTAAAATAAATCGGTCCCTTGTCCGATTTCCAGCTCCCGTCGGTCGAAATTACGGTTTTTGTGTCGTCCGAATAGGTGATATGCAATTCCGCTATCATCCGGGGCCAACCGCGCCAGGGCGCGTGGCTGGAATTCCACGGGTCATCGGTGAAGCAGTTGTAAAAACCATTTCCCAAAACCGCCGCAAGGGCATTGTCGCCGGTTTTCAACTGTTTGGTCACGTCGAAAACACGATACAAAGAGGTGATGTCGTATTGGGTGGGCGGTGTTGAGAGAAAATCGTCCCCCACTTTATCGCCGTTCAGGTATGCCTCGAAATATCCGAGACCGCAGATGACCAGCCGCGCCGTTTTAATCGGCTTTTTGACCGAAAAAACCTTTCGCAGATAGGGTGCGGCCAATGCATCCTGCTCTTTTTGCACAGATTTAGGTGCTTTATCAATAAAATCGGCGGTAATCCACTTGGCTTTCCAGGGCGAATCCAGTTTTCCGGTTTCAAAAAAAGCGATGTCAGACCAGATTTCTCTGCGACCCTTCCCCCAACTGCCAACCCGCCAATAATATCGTGTGAGCGGCTTCAATTTTTCGCCCGTATACGTGATATACAGGGATTCTCCTGAGTGAATCCAATCCGTGTCCCACAACCCGCCCCTGCCGTTTTCGATCTCGTTATAATCAGCAGACAGAACGATTCGATAATGTGTCTGGCTTTCCCCACGCAGGGTTGAACGCACCTTCCATGAAAAGCGGGGCGGTGTATCAAAACCGACATGATCCTTTAAATCGTTAACTGTTAAATCGTATATTTTAAGTGACATAAAAACCTCCGAACGAGTTTTTAACATTGTACCAATAATTACACTTTAAGACAACCTTGTTTCAACTTTTTTATAGTTTAAAAAATCAAAAAGTTCTGATATAATGGAAAACATGAAATTCCTGTAAATCCTATTTTGAAATATGAGGACAACCTTCATGAAAATCGACCGTCTCATCGGCATATTGGCCGTCTTACAGCAACAGAAAAAAGTCACCGCGCCGTATTTGGCGGAGAAATTCGAGGTCTCGCGGCGCACGATCAACCGCGACATCGAGCACATTTGCCAAGCTGGGATTCCGCTTGTGACAACGCAGGGGCAAAACGGCGGCATTTCGCTGATGGACGGCTTTAACCTCGATACCACCGTCTTTACCGAGGAAGAGCTGCAATCCATTTTTGTCGGATTGAAAACCCTAGACAGCGTATCGAATAATCCCAAATCGGCGCTTTTGGCGCAAAAATTCAATGCGCCCACTTCCGATTCCATGCGTATCGACCTCTCGTCATTTTATAAGGAGAGCTTTTCGGCAAAAATCGAATTGTTGAGAACCGCCATCAAAGAACACCGATTGATTCAATTCCACTATTACTACGCCAAAGGCGAGGAAGATAAGCTTATCGAACCGTACCAGATCGCCTATCAATGGGCTGACTGGTATGTATTCGGTTGGTGCACCGAGCGAAAGGATTTTCGCCTGTATAAGCTCCGGCGGCTTTGGGAACTCCAACTTGGCGAAGAGACATTCATCCCGCGCGAAATCCCGGAAGAAAAAAAGCAATTCGGAACCAATTTCACCGATGATTATTTTATCACCGCAATTTTCGATCCATCTTTGAAATATCGGCTGGTCGAAGAACGGGGGACGGATTCATTTACCGTTTTACCGGACGGACTCTTGAAAATGCGATGGGGCTTTACAGACCCCGACGCCGCCGCACTATGGTTTTTGGGCTTCGGTGATCTGGTTGAAATTGTCGACCCGCCCGAAATGCGGGACAAGTTAAAAGCAACAGTAAAAAGGATTTATAAAAAATATTCCGAATCATGACACACTTCTGTCGTGTTCGATGGATTATCCTCTCACTATAACGAATGGGAGGTAAAACGATCATGAAAATCGAAATCGGAGAAAAGAGACCTGAAAATTTTAAGGAGTACTGGCCGGGACAGTATGACATTTTCAGCCACTTCGAGTATGCATGCGGGATTCCGAGCGTGCTGTATGCCATCACAACCCGCAAAGAAAATGGCAAACCAAATGTTAATTTCAACGGCTGGAGCAGTTTTTCGAGCGAAGGAAAAGGGTTTTACGCTGTCATGCCGAGTATGCTGCACCACACCCACACCTATAAAAATATTCTGCTTACCGGCGAATTCATTATCAACTTCATCGGCAAAGATTATTACGATGCCTGCATCGCCACCATCAATGACAACGATGATGATTCCGACGAGATCGCGGCTGGCGGCTTCACCGAAGAAAAGGCTGTAACAATGGATTGTCCGCGGCTCAAAGAGGCGTTTTTATCGCTCGAATGCAGATTTGAAAAAGAAGTCAAGCTCTGTGACGACAGTATGACTTCCGTAATCATCGGAAAAGTCATTCATATCGCAGTGGATGAAAACTACGCCGCAGGTTTGGATGAAAAATACGGAGAAAACGGTTTTATGCTCTACATCCACGCGCCGAAAAACCTGAAAACCGGTGCGGGCAAGCCCAGTGCAGTGTCAGTTTGCAAGATCACACGGGTGAATGAGGATGGTTAATGATACAGAGAGGAGAAATATTAAAATGAACGAACATAAAATCGATTCGCGGTGCGGGCTGCATTGCACCGACTGCGGATTTAAAGAATCTCACGGTTGCGGCGGTTGTATTGAGACCAAGGGAAACCCGTTTCACGGAAAATGCCCCGTGGCTGTCTGCTGTCAGGATAATGGTTATGACCACTGCGGGCAGTGCCCCGACATCTCCTGCGAACTTCTGACGCAATATTCCTGCGACCCCGTACACGGCGACACACCCCACGGCGCGCGCATCGAACAATGCAAACGTTGGGCGAAAGGATAAAGCCATGAATTTATGTTTTTTTATTCTCAAGGTGACCGATATCGAGATGATGAAGGCATGGTATCGTGATATCGTCGGATTAAAACTGGTTTCCGAATCTGAAGGGTATAAAGAATTCGTCACCGAAAGCGGGTTTTCGTTTAACCTCTGCAAAAGAAATGCGGACGAAATTCCGCCGGAAAAATCGATCAATCAAATGATGAACATCGGTTTTGACTTCCCGACTTTTCAAGAGCTGGACGCCGCATACGATCGTCTGATCCAAGCCGGAGCAATACCCATGTCCCCACCGGTCACCGCCCCGTGGGGAGACCGGATCGCCTGGCTTGCCGACCCCGAGGGAAATATCCTCTGTTTGAACGCGATGAAAGAATGACATCGGAGGAATGACTATGCTGATTCCGCACCTGCACTTTAACGGCACATGCAAACAGGCCATTGCCTTATACGAAACCGCATTCGGTACAAAAGCCGAGAGCGTAGTTTACAGTCACCAATATGATCCCTCTCAACCCGTGAGCGACCGAATCGCCCATGCCGTGATGAAAATCCACGGGCAAACGGTGTTTTTAAACGACCGTTTCGGCAACAAAAGACCGAACCACCGACTGCGCCGTCCATCTGATTGTGATGTTCGAGAGTAAAGATGCTTTATTATCGTGTTACGACATTTTGAAAGCGGACAGCATCACGGTTGACCCGATGCAGGAGCTGGCCTACAGCCTGCTCGTCGTTCAGTTCATCGATCGTTTCGGGGTGCTTTGGGGCTTTATGGTCGAGGGAGAACGGGATATAAAATAACGCGGCTTAACCTGACAGTAAAAAGTCGGGTAAACGGCTCTCATTTGCATTACAATTTTCACGGAAAGGGGGCAGAACCATGGAAACACCTGCGGTACTCAAACAACTCAACGGGGCGATGGATTATCTGGAAGCGCATCTTAGCGATGAAATCAATTTAAACGACTTGACACGCGTCGCCTGTGTCGCACCGGACAGTTTTTTGCGTTTTTTCAGCTACATGACCGGGATGTCGCTGAGGAATTATATCCGCCGCAGAAAACTGACCCGCGCGGCGTACGAATTGCAAAATTCGAACGTAAAAGTGATCGACGTCGCCGTTCAATACGGCTACAACAACGCCGACGCGTTTTCAAGGGCGTTTTTCAGGCAGCACGGGATCACGCCGACGCAGGCCAGAGATCCGAGCCGGCCGCTGAAAGTGTTTCCGCCGGCCTCCTTTCACATTGTGATGAACGGAGCAAAGGAAATGGAATTCAAAATCATTCAAACCGACGAAATTAAACTGCGGGGCCTTTCGAAGCAATTCCATGGAGCTGCTGCCGACCGGTTCGAGCAGGAGCACATTATGTGGGCTGATCACCACGAGGATGTACAAAACAAGATCAATACGAACATTCCGGGCACATGGTACGGCATCTGGGATGCGGGAAAATACTCAATCGCAAGAGCGGAACAGGATGTCACCGGTAAAAACCTTGACGAAATCACGGTTCCCGCCGGAACTTACGCGGTTTTCAACACCGGATTCGGCGGTTTTGCGGGCAATGAGCTGCCTAAACTGCGCTTTTCAACGCATGGCTAGCTGACTCGAGTTATATTCAAACAGCTGATTACGAAGTCGAGGTCTATCATCTGTTCCCGAAAACCGAAAAGCAGAAACGCCATTATGAGCTTTGGATGCCGGTAAAAAAGAAATAATCTTCTTTCCCGTTCATTAAGAGCGGGAAAATTTTATTTGAAACCTGACATTGCATTGTCAAGAATTGATGCTATAATGTTTTCAGAGGTGAGAACATGAAACTGGAACGCTTGGTGGAAATCATCACGATTCTGCTCAATAAGAAAACCGTAACCGCTTCGGAACTCGCCGACCGCTTCGGCGTCTCGGTACGCACAATCTACCGCGATGTCGACGCGCTCTCGGCGGCGGGCATTCCGGTTTGCACCACGCAAGGGCAAAACGGCGGCATTTCGGTCATGGAAGGTTACGCGCTCAATAAAACGTTACTCTCCGATTCCGATAAAGACAGCATCTTATTCGCGCTGCATTCGCTGCAGGCGGCAAAATATCCGGAGATTGACGCAGTGCTCGAAAAACTCGGAGGTATTTTTAAAAACAGCGCCGCCGACTGGATCTCGGTGGATTTTTCACCTTGGGGTTCCAATCCGAACGCCCATCATAAATTCACCGATCTCAAGACCGCGATTTTAAAATGCCATGTCGTTGAGATCGACTATCTCAATGCTCAAAATCAAAAATCCACCCGTTATATCGAGCCGCTCCGGCTTGATTTCAAATATCAGGCGTGGTATCTGTGGGGCTGGTGCCGAAACCGAGAGGATTACCGAATGTTTCGCATTTCGCGTGTCAAGCGGGTGCATATCACCGACGAGACCTTTGACCGCTTCCGCAAGCGAGAACCGAAACCGCAGAAAGGCAGCGACGGCGAGACCGGTTATAAACCCAACATCCATTGCGTACTTCAGTTCACCGAAGATGCTTTATACCGCCTTTACGACGATTATGACGACGAGTGGATTCACGATAACAGCGACGGCACTTATACCCTTGAATTCGATTTTCCCGAAGACGCCTGGGTCTATGGTTACATTCTTTCTTTTGGAACCGCCGTTAAAGTGCTCTCCCCGCCCCGTTTACAGCAGATCATCAAAGAAAAAAGCAAAATGATTTCCGAATATTATTCTGATAGTTGACAATCAGTTGTCAGGTTTGTTTGATTAGAATGGTACCATCACTCATCATGAAAGGGTTTTGAAGATGGAACCGAAACTAATTAAAAAGAAGAAAATGACCCTCGCGGGAATGTGGGGAGACGGACGGATGACCGCCGGGTTGTGGCAGGACTTCGAGGAAAAAGCCGAAAAGGCCGGATTTGAAGCCGCCGACAACTGCGGGTGGGAGATTCGCACAGACGGAGAAACCGGACGCGATTGTTTTGTCGGGTTTTCAGCCGAAGAGCAAACCAAAAGCGGTTTTGACACCATCGAACTGCCCGCCTCGGAATATGCGGTTTTCGATGTGATCGTGGCCAACGGTTACACCAGCGAAAACGCCAATATAGAATCATGGCTCAGGATTCACAAAGACAAATATGCGCAAACAAACCTCAACGGCAAAAAATTCGTCTTGGAATGTTATAACGGGCGTTTTCAGCAGGGCATCGTCGAGGTCTGGATTCCGTTGATGAAGGTTGATAAAACATGACAACCTACGAACTCATGGTCAAAACCAACCACTACCTGATCAAAGGAGGCGAACTGACAGGCGCGCAGAAAGCGAACGTCGTCCGTCAGTTGTCGGCTGCGAAAAGCACGCCCGAACAAGCGACGCGCTTTTATGCCGGGGTGCGTTTCCCGGGAAATACCGACGCGAACGGGCGCAGAATGTACCCGGTGTTTTTTATCCCACCCTACAACGGCGGCAAAAAGTACAAGACCATACTCAACCAGACACCCAAAACCCATATCTTATCGGCGAATCTCTATGAACTTGAGATCCTGCGGCTTTTGCATCTGTTTGTGCATAACGACCCGGAGATCAAGTACATGGTCGAAAAGACGCTTGTGCGTCTCAAAACCACCTGCTTCGGCAACGAGGACGACGGCGTCGGCGAGTGCTTTGACACCAATCTGATCGTGATCCGCTTTCTTGCGGCCGTCTCCCCGAATGAGACGCAGTGGATCAAAGACCGGATCGCGGTTTTCAATCGCCATTACGAAGATAAAAAGCGCCCGTGGTTTTGCAAATGGTATTTTTGGCTCTGTCTGTCGGAGCTGCCGTTTGAGATTGTAAAACCAGAAGTCGATCAATACAAGTGCGAGATGGCAAATTGGCTCGAACACAAGAGCTGCGTGATGAACAGCGAACATGATAAAACCATCCACCCGGTGCTGCTGTGCATCCTACGCAACAATCTGGCGCGATGCCCCGAATACGCACACATCAAAGACCGTCAGCCCTTTGTGAATGACAAAGACGGTAGGTTGTATTTTAATACGGAGGTTTAATTTATGTTTGATGAAAAGGTCATCAACTGGCTGCTTGAAGACGACAATCCCGCCGTCGCATACCGCACAAAAACGGAACTGCTCGGGCAATCCGCTTCGAAATCGGCAGTATTAGATTGGATTAAAAACTTTATTCCGACTGATTGGCACACTGTTTCCGGCTTATGGTATGTTTATTACATCACCGCATTTGCCGAGTGCGGCTTGACATCACAAGACATTGAGCGTGAACAGATCGAAAAGGCCTTTTCGGTTTTGCAACATCAGTTTGACTGCGGTTGCGGCGACTTTATGCTGCTGCGCGCCCTTGTGAAGCTGGGTTTTGCAGATGAACCCGTTGTTGCAGACATTATAAATAACTTTAAGGTTCATATGTTGCCCGACGGCGGTTTTTTATGCCTGCACAGATTGAGTAAATTGAACTATACACCGAAAAGCTGCTATAAAGCTAATCTGCATGCGCTGTTTTTCCTTGCAGAGTGCCGTAAAAAAGGTATTCGTATCGAGGGTTCCGAGCGCTTGATCGATTACTTCCTCAACAGAGACCTTTTTTATAGGAGTGACGAACACCGTCTTGTATTGGACAGCCGCGAGGGTTGGCGCACCATTGATACGTTTTATCCCTTCGAGGTCATGCGGGTCGGACTTCAAAATGTGCTGGAGGCCTTTTGTGCTTTAGGATATGGCGATGATGAGCGATTAAATGAAGCATGGGATTTATTAAAAACGCAGCAGGACGAGACCGGAAAATTTATTTTAAAGGGCACGCTGACAAAATCGTACCTGCCCAAAGAACACGTCGGAAAACCGAGTAAATGGGTCACGTTTTATGCGTTATTAGCACAAAAGGAAGCGGGATGTTTGTAGAAAATGGTCTTGACCATTCCGAAAGCGGCGATGTTTGAAAGTGTTTACTGTCGTCATTTCATAACGATTGTAAACGGAACAGTCAAGACAGTTCCCTACACGATTCATTACTAATTTCCAATTCCTGTTTTCTAAACACTATTTTGAAAGGCGGCTAACTTTATGATCGAACTGCCGGAGGCCTATGTGCTTGCAAACCAGCTCAACCAAGCTTTTTTAGGGAAAACCATTGTCAGCGCAGCGGCAAACACCTCGCCACACAGTTTCGCCTGGTATTCCGGAGACCCTGCACTTTATAACGAAAAACTCGCCGGAAAGAAAATCACCGGAACAGCCGCTTACGGCGGGCGGCCCGAAATGTACGCGGACGATATGGTCATCTCATTTTCCGACGGCGTTCGGGCACTCCGTTTGACCGCGGAAGAAAAACGCCCCGATAAGCATCAACTTCTGCTTGAATTTGACGACGGTTCCGCTCTGTGCTGCACCGTTCAAATGTACGGCGGCATGATGGCATTTCCAAACGAGCCGAACAATGATTTTTACTACAATGTTGCCAAGGAAAAACCGTCCCCGTTTTCGGAAGCATTCGACATGGCCTATTTTGACGGGTTATTTGAGGGAATTAAAACATCCCTCAGCGTCAAAGCGCTGCTCGCCACCGAGCAGCGCATCCCCGGCCTCGGAAACGGCGTGCTGCAGGATATTCTGTTCAATGCCCGCATCCACCCCAAACGCAAAGCCCAATCCCTGTCCGATGATGAACGGGATGTGCTATACAACGCGGTGGTATCCACGCTGAAGGAAATGCGGGACGGCGGCGGTCGCGATACCGAACGCGATCTGTTCGGCAAACCGGGCGGCTACAACACCATCCTTTCAAACAAGACAGTTGCGTACCCCTGTCGCGTCTGCGGAAGCGGGTTGAAGCGCGAGGCCTATATGGGCGGCAACATCTATTACTGCCCGGGATGTCAAAAAATATAGGGGGATATTATGCCTGTTAGACTCACGGAAAACACCGTTATCGATGAATCGTTCATTTCACCGGACAGATACCGCGCTTTTTTCAGAAAGGCCATTGAGGGTTTTTCACCGGAAATATATTGCGGTACTTTTCAATATTGGCTGAAACAAAACAACGGGAAAACAATCAAGGAAGCAATTGAATCTTATTATCTGATGAAAACGCCAAAAATTATGGAGGACAGGCTAAAAGAGGAAAGATTTCATTTGATTTCCGAAGCTGATAAATCCTTCATTCTGGCATTCAACAGAGAAATTACGGAGTTGGGATATGATTTCGGCGGGAATATCGGTTGGGGAGCCTGTTGGGGTTTGTATATGATTATCTACTCTAAGGTCGGCGCAAAATCAAAGCAGGTTGCCGCCCGGATATTTATCCGCGAAAATCGCATTATTCTGCGCTTGTTTTTCAATAATGTCGATAAACACACGCAATACATCGAAAACGCACCGGAGCATATTAAAAGTGTTTTCATCGGCACACACGGAGATTGCAGTTGTAACCCCAAAAAAGAGAATTGCAGAATGAGAAAAACCTATATCCTCGACGGTAAAACGATTGAGAAGTGTTCCGGCGTCGTTTTTGAGTTTCATCAACCTGATCTGGCGAAGCTGCCGGATTATATGGGGTTGCTCAGAGAATTTTACGAAAAGAAAGCGAATGCGGCGATATGACGAATCATGAAATCCTGAAACACATCGACGACGGCGCGAACTTTTACCTGTGTCTGTTTGGAAACGCCGAACATATGGAGACGATTGACACCGGTTATTATACTTTTGTCGCACCGAAACCGAGTCAGCCCGGCATTACGTTTGTCTTTGATATCCGCCTGGAACATCTGCCGGTTGAGACACAGCGGGAAAAAGCTGCCGAGATCAGAGCGCTCAAAATGCCGATCTGGCTGGATTTACTGGCCTCCGATGAACTGTACAAATTAATCAATGGCAGAGAAAAAGTTCACAAGCAAACGATAGACGACAACGACGAGGTCTATATGGCGCTGCTGTCAAAGGAACAACTGCCATCTTCGAAGATTTCGGATGACATCAAGATCGTCAAGGTTCGGACGGCAGAGGAATTTGCGCAATGGGCCGATCTGACCAACCGGCTTCTCAACGGCGGTTATCCCGATATGCACCCGATTTTTCATTATCCGCTCTGCCAAAAGGGTTTGATGCGCTGCTATATTCTTTATAAACAAGAAAAACCTGCCGCTGTTGCCGCAATCATGGACAACAAGGGCGTAGATTCGCTCGAATTCGTGGCTACCGTTCCCGAACTGCGCCGCATGGGACTGGCAAAAACGGTATGCACACAAGCGATTTCCGATGCGTTTCAAAATAACGCCCAAATCATCACCGTGCGTGCTATCAATGCCGCTGCGCGGGATTTATATGCTTCTCTCAATTTCAAAATTTACAATTCTTATATCTGAGGTGGATTTAAAATGACCGGTATGCAGGGAATTAAAATACAAAACGCCATTGAAAAACGGCTTGGTAAGACGGCGGCTAAAGACTTTGCAGCCAAGTTTCCGTTATCCAAATCCGCCGATTATCTCCGAAAGTTTAAGTGGGCGAAGGATGTCTGTGACTATTTAAACAGTACATATACACCGGAGGAAGTCAAAGCCGTCCGATTTGCCTGCTCTTGCACACCGCCGGAGGACAAAATCGAAAAGATCAAACGACTTTATGAAAATGCAAAAGACCTCGACGCTTTCGCCGAGGCCTTTGAAAACGAATATCACGGAACCAATCTGCTGTGGCACGAGGGCGAGACCCTCTTTTTCGGCTACCCGGCCTGTTACTGCTCCTGTGTTAAGCGGGTCAACAAAATGCTGCCTAAAACCTGGTGCCTGTGCACGGTGGGTTATACAAAAAAGATATTTGACACAGTGCTTGGCTGCGAAACCGAAGTCGAACTGATTGAGAGCATCAAGACCGGCAGCAGCCGCTGCGTGATGAAAATCACCCGTCCTCTTTGAGCGCCATGCCTTCGGCAAATTTATAAAAGCCCCGTTTTTCATAAAACGGTACAAGCTCATCCTCACAAAAAAACTGAATATGCAGATTGTTCTCTTGGCAATGTGCTGCCAGCATCTCAATGATACGGGTGGCAATACCCCGATGCCGGTATTCGCTGCGCACACCCAATCCGCATAGATAAGCGTTGATAACACCGTCTGAGATAACTCTCCCCGTGGCAACCAACTGATGATCGGCATAGGCATATACGGAATAATAAGAATTCTGCATCGCCTGTAAAAGCTGCTGTGCGTTCAAAGACAAAAATTCATTCCAGCCAAGATGGCCGTAGAGTTCGAATAATTCTTCTTTTTCGGGCAATTCCGTGCGATAGCTGATTTCCATACCGTCTCCTTCCTTTTCGGACCGATTCAACGATACTGTGAAATCAAACGCAATCTTTTTAATATCTTTTTAAAGAATGCCTTGGTTTTATGGATCGGTGTCGCCGTTCGGGCGGCGATTTCCAATCGCGTCTCTTTAAACCATGCAAACCCGTATCGCGGTCTGCGATATGCTTTTTCCAGCGGCTGCTCGATAATATGTTTTAAAAACTCTTCCATTTCCTGATAGACTTGATCCGCTATATCCGTAGATACCAAGGCGGGTTGTGACAGCATGTTCAGATAAGCCTCGTCGTTGTTGTCAAGATATTTAATCTTTTCAATTGCAGCATCGACACCCTCCGGTCCGCCGATATAGATAAAAGCTTCCGGGTTAAAGTATTTCACAACCTCTTGACAGCCCCAATAAATCGGAATCGTGTGTGCCGAAAACCCCTCGAGGATTTTTTCGGTTACATAGCCGTCAACCTTGGAATTTTCAAATGTAATTGAAAATTTACGCTCTGAAGTAAAAGCCAGCTTATCCTGAATGCCGTCTTTTGTACCGATGTTGTTTTTATAATATCCGCCCGAATCAACTTTTTTATAAGCGCATAATTTTTCAAAAAATGCATCGCGTATCGGGTCAGCTTGGGCGTTGGAAACCACAAAAGAACAAAAACCCGTCTTTTTAGCAAGATCTTCTTTTGCTGACAGATGCTTATTTTTAGCCAATGCAATGTTCATTTCATGATCTTTATGGTCAAAACAATATGGATGTGTCAGATTGCGATCCCCGTATTGAAGAGGATAGCAAGTTACCGTATAATCATATAAATCAAAATCGGGCCAGAGATTTTCAGAAGAAACAAAAATCCTGACCGCCTTTTTATATTTCAAAACACCGGTGTTAAATAAGCCGAAACTCGATGAAAAAACATAATCCGGGTCGTCGCTGAGTTCGATCTCATAATTCTTTTCAAGGAAATGCACCAGGAGCGATTTTTTTAACTGTTCAGCTGTTCTCCAAAAATCAACGAAGGCAACCTTAATTTTTCTTTTCTCCATTAATAAACCTCAAGTGTAAATCGTTTTTGCGCCTCTGCGATCATCGCGCAAGCGTTTTCATACGGCACGTCGGATTGAATGCTTTGTGCCGGTGCGAGGATATATCCCCCGCCCTGTCCCAATATCTCAACCACCTGTGAAACTTCGGCTTTGACCTGATCCGGTGTACCGTACGGCAGCGTCTGCTGGGTGCTGACACCACCCCAAAAAGTCAGTTTATCGCCGTGAAGGCGTTTGATTTTCGCTAAGTCCATGCACTCAGGCTGCACGGGGTTTAATACATCGACACCCATTTTAACCAAATCGCCCATAATGGCTTCGACATTTCCGCACGAATGCACCCAGACGTCTTTGCCGGCTGAATGAATCAAATCGTATTCAACCTGCTCGCCGGGCGCGATCATCTCGTGCCAAACATCGGGTGACATCAGTAACGATTTCTGTGAACCCCAGTCACTGCCGAGTAAAATACCGTCAATCTCGGGGATGTTGACGATGTTTTCGAGCATCACCATATTTTTGCGGATAATCATATTGAGCAGTGCTTTTGCGTATTCGGGCTCTCCGGCCATATCGGCCAGAAAATTCTCGATTCCCCGCGCAAAATAGGCCTTCTCAAAATGACTGCCCCAAATCGTGACCAGCATATAGCAGCCGGTGGCTTCTTTGATTGCCTTGATGCGGTCGGCAAAGCCGACATAACTGCCGCGCCCCATGGTCTTCGGCAGTGCTTTCGGCGCGTCATAATCGGTATAGGTCTCGGGCAGATCATACCAGTCCCACCACGGACAGCCGAATGCAAACACACTGTTGCCGATGCCGAGACTAATGGCCTCTTCCCTTTCAAGCCGTCCTTTTTCGTATTCGGTTTTTGCCCATCCGGAGACGAAATCGGCAAGCAGTCGGTCGCCGTATAAATCCAAAGCGTCCCGCGCAAACATAATGGCATAAGGCAAAGCAGCGCATTGCCGATGAGCAATCGCCGCTTTTACCACTTCTCGTTTATCCATTATCGACACCTCTAAATCGGCGATTATTGCGCCAATTTATATTTATTTCGGTATTGGTTGAAGTTTTCAGTGAATTCCGGCTGTCCGCCGTTCTTGATCTCATTGAGATAGACGTGTGTGTTCATCGCCGAAAAGGCGATCTGAATCATGCAGACCGCAATATTGGAACAGTGGTCCGATACACGCTCGTAATTGGTCAACAGATCGGACAGGATGAAACCCATTTGAATCGTACAGTCGCCGCGCTGCAAACGCTCGATATGCCGGTTTTTAATCTCGTCCTTAAGGTCGTCAATCACCTGTTCCAACGGTTCGACTTTACTTGCTAATTTGACGTCATCATGCATAAACGCAGTCGTGGTCAGCCCTAAAATCTCTGTCAGCGCATCGGTGATGACTTTCAAATCGGAAACCGCTTCATCCGAAAATGAGACATTTTTATCGTGCATCTCCTGCGCCGCTTCACAGACATTCAACGCATGGTCGCCGATTCGTTCGAAATCCCCGATCATATGCAGCAGTTCCGAGACCGCCCGGCTGTCCTGTTCGGAAATTTCACGGCTTGAAATTTGCACCAGATAAGTCCCCAGCCTGTCTTCATACAGGTCAATCATGTTTTCGACTTCATTGATTTGGGTGACCATCTTGGGGTCATAATTGTTCATCATATCAATTGCCGCAAGCATGTTATGTTCGGCCAAAGCCGCCATCTTGTAAGCGGCATTTTTGGCTTGTTCAATAGCGAATGAAGGAGCCGCGAAAAAGCGTTCGTCCAGAATCGGGATATCCTCTTCTTTTTTGCCGTCTTTGATCGTAGCTTTTGCCAGTTTGACAAGGAGATTGGAGAACGGCAGCAATACAAATGTCGTTACAATATTAAACGCGGAATGCACGATAGCGATATCGGCCGCGTTCATAGCCGAATTAATGAATGCGAATTTGAAGATTGCATTTGCTCCGTAAAACGCTCCCAAAAACAGGAACGTTCCGATAATGTTGAAATATAAATGAACCATCGCGGCGCGTTTGGCGTTTTTCCCTGCACCCACACAGGAAATCAAAGCTGTTACGCAGGTGCCGATGTTCTGGCCCATGATAATCGGAATAGCCGCGGAATAGGTGATGGAACCGGTTGTTGTCAACGCCTGTAAAATACCGACCGAGGCGGACGAACTCTGGATGATACCGGTCAGAAGCGCGCCTGCCAAAACGCCCAGAATCGGGTTAGAAAAAGCAGTCAGAATGCCGGTGAAAGTCGGATCGTTTGCCAGCGGCTTGACCGCGCTGCTCATCGTAGCCATACCGAACATCAACACGGCAAAACCGATCAGAATCGTGCCGATGTCATGCTTCTTTCCTTTTTTGCAGGCCATGATTAAAATCACGCCGATTACCGCAAAAATCGGAGAA
The DNA here is from genome assembly GCA_035380125.1 of Oscillospiraceae bacterium. Lineage (NCBI taxonomy): Bacteria > Bacillati > Bacillota > Clostridia > Eubacteriales > Oscillospiraceae > Oscillospiraceae bacterium. The sequence continues at coordinate 27,677 of DAOSWV010000004.1, read as the reverse complement.
AAATGGGCCGGCTTTAACAACTGAATAACGACATTTTCGCTTTCGATTCCGGTTAAAGACAAAATCCAAGCGGTCACCGTCGTGCCGATATTGGCACCCATAATAACGCCGACCGCCTGAGTGAGTTTCATGATTCCCGAATTGACAAAGCCCACCACCATAACTGTGGTGGCCGAAGAACTCTGGATGACCGCTGTGACGCCTGCGCCGAGCAAAACACCCTTAAGCTTACTGTTTGTCAATTTTTCGAGTGTATGTTCCAATCTTCCGCCAGCTGTTTTCTCAAGTCCGGAACCCATGATATTCATTCCGAAAAGAAACAGTGCCAAACCTCCGAACAGCGATAAAATTCCGAAAATATCCAAAAGCCCACACACCCCCTTATACCATTTAATTTTACAATAATTTTACCGAATACGCAACCCCTAATATACTTGCTTTCAGCAGTTATATTAAAACAAAAGTGCGGACTTTTGTCCTGTTCCCTGGCAACCAAAGAATACACCGGATATTTAATGATTCTGTGTAGAATGCGTAAATTTTATGTAAAAACTCTGTCGAAAATTATTACCGTCTTTATTTTATCTCATTTATGGTAATCTTTACAAAAGAAAGGCGGAGAAATATGAAAAACGGAAGAGCTGTCATTTTTTTAGGCTGTGTTCTGATAAGTTTAATTTTATTTTCCACTCTGATCGCACCCACTCTTAGTGCAACACATACCGAAACTTCCGTGACAACCACGACATACAGTTATACATATACATATGATTTAAACCTTCCAAGCACACACACCGGTTCAAAATCCACCCCCAGTATGATTATGGTTTCCGGAACAGTAAGCAGCCCGGCTTCATACGTTACATCTCATGGTTCGCTCCCATACTGCATCGAAAGTATTATCTATAGCACAGAAATTGTTTTCGGACGTCCCGTCACTTCAATTGTGAGTATTATTTATAGATCCGGTTACTATGTTCCCACGTCGTCGATGCCCGCTTCCTCTGTACCCTGGTGGATGACCGGGCCTTATTCCTCGAAAGAAACCTCGACAAGCGTCTTATCTTCAGCTCCGGAATCGATAGAAATCGTTGAAAAATCCTCTGTACAATCCGCCTCAAAAGCTTAAGTACGGTGTCTGTATCCTCGCAATCTTCCGTTATCTCAGTGATCTCTCCCAAAATCGATTCCGTGATACCCTCTGTTGAAAATCTCACGGCTTCCAATGCTGTTGCAGAGTCGAGTTCAACCGGACGGAACCTGCTTTCATACTGGTGGACTCCGGTGATCGCCGTCATGTTGATTTTCGGTACGGTTTTAATTTTTCGTAAAAAGCCGAATCAAGAGTAATCCTCATTAGTTCATAAACAACCACGGCGAACGGGTTCTCCCGTTCGCCGTGGTTGTTTATTTAACCGTATTTTATTTTTCCTGCTGAAGCAGCTTTTCGACCGCCGCGAGTTTGACGGAAGCGCAGAAAACATCCATCGCTTCGGCCAATTGCTCAATGTGCGGGAAACTCGGGGAAATCCTGATGTTTGAATCGTTGGGATCCATCCCGTACGGGAAAGTCGCGCCTGCCGGAGTCAAAATCAATCCCGCGTCTTTACAAAGCGTCACCGTGCGCTTGGCACAGCCGGGTAAAAGATCCACGCTGATGAAAAAGCCGCCTTTCGGTTCGGTCCACTCGGCGACACCGGTCGCACTCAAACCCTCTTTAAGCTTGGCGCAGACCGTCTCAAACTTCGGAACAAGCAATGTCATATATTTTTCCATGTGTGCCGCAACGCCGTTTACATCTTTAAAATAACGCGCATGCCGCAGCTGGTTGAGTTTATCATGGCCGATCGTCTGATAGGAGAGCAATTTTTTATAAAACGCCAAATTCTCTTCACCCGAAGCGATCGCCGAGACGCCGCCGCCCGCAAAGCTGACCTTACTGGTCGAAGTGAATATATAAACCATGCTGCCGCTGCCGCGTTTTTGTGCTTCAGTCAGCAGATTTGTGGCCTTTACCTTTGTCGCACCGGCAAACGTGTGCATCACATAAGCGTTGTCGCAGTAAATTCTGAAATCGCGCGATGCGGGTTTTAAAGCCGCCAGCCGCTCAATGACCTTGTGCGAATACACCGTTCCGGTCGGATTGGAATAGACCGGCACACACCAGATACCCTTGATATCCGGATCGTCGGAGACCAACTGCTCGACCAGATCCATGTCTGGCCCATCCTCGTGCATCGGAATGTTGATCATTTCAAATCCGAACTTGTCGGTAATTGCAAAATGGCGGTCATATCCCGGCACCGGGCACAGCCACTTGCGATTTTGGCATTCATACAGCGGCACGCCGCCGGCAAACACGCCGAAAATCATCGCCCGTGCCAAGGTATCGTACATCAAATTTAAGCTCGAATTGCCGTAGACGATCAGGTTTTCTGCCGGAACGCTTAAAATCTCGGAAAACAGCCGTTTGGCCTCCGGGATTCCGTCGAGTCCGCCGTAGTTGCGCGCATCCATGCCGTCCTCGGACTGCAGATTGGAGTCCGGCCCCAACACCGAGAGAATCGGATTGGAAAGCGAGAGCATCTCGGGTGCGGGTTTGCCGCGCGAGATGTCCAATTTAAGCCCTTTTACCTTGTAGTCGTTATAGATGCCCTGCAAAAGGGCTTTTTGAATCAATAACTGCTCACGGGAGAGTTTCGTATAATTCATATCGTCACCATCGATTCCAAATTAAAATCAAATTACCCAAGGGTCTTGGGGGTGCGCGGGAACAACAGCACGTCGCGGATGTTGCCGACGCAGGTCAGATACAACAGCAGGCGTTCGAGTCCCAGACCGAAACCGGCGTGTTTGGTACCGCCGTAACGGCGCAGGTCGAGATACCAGCCGTAGTCGTTTTTATCGAGCCCGCACTCAGCCATGCGGCTTTCGAGAACGTCAATGCGCTCTTCTCTCTGGCTGCCGCCGATGATTTCGCCGACGCCCGGCACCAATAAATCCATCGCGGCGACCGTCTTGCCGTCATCGTTGAGGCGCATATAGAATGCCTTGATTTCCTTGGGATAGTTAATCAAAAACACCGGCGCTTTGAAATAGGTCTCGGTCAGCCAGCGTTCATGTTCTTTCTGAAGATCACAGCCCCAATAGACAGGATATTCAAATTCAACCCCGCTGTTGCAAAGCAGATCGATGGCCTCGGTGTATTCGCAGACCTTGAAATCGGCGTTGACCAGTGCATTCAGACGGTCGAGCAGCCCGTTATCATAGTGTTCGTTGAAAAACGCCAGTTCATCCGGGCATTGTTCCATCGTATACTTGACCACGGAAACCAACATATCTTTGGCCAGCTGCATATCGTCGGACAGATCGGCAAATGCGATTTCCGGCTCGATCATCCAAAACTCCGACGCGTGGATCGGGGTGTTGGAATTCTCGGCGCGGAAGGTCGGCCCGAAGTTATAGACCTTGCCGTAACAAAGCGCAAACGCCTCGGCTTCAAGCTGCCCCGAAACCGTCATCGAAGCGGGTTTTCCGAAAAAGTCCTTGGAAAAATCGACCTCGCCGGATTCTGTCAGCGGCGGATCCTTTGCGTCCAATGTGGTCACGCGGAACATCTCCCCGGCGCCTTCGCAGTCGCTTCCGGTGATGATCGGCGAATGGGTATAGATAAATCCGTTTTCGGTGAAAAACTTGTGGATGGCGTAGCTCACGACCGAGCGCAGCCGATAGACCGCGCCGAGGGTGTTCGTGCGCGGACGCAGATGCGGCATTGTGCGCAGAAACTCCAGCGAATGGCGTTTTTTCTGCAGCGGATAATCCGGCGAGGAGGTTCCCTCCACCGCGATATTCGTCGCTTTCAGCTCAAAGGGCTGTTTGCTGTCCGGGGTCGCGACCAAAACGCCTTCGACGACCAAAGCGCACCCGTTGTTTTGACGGGTCACCTCGGCATAGCCGGGCAACTTCTCTTCGGCCACGACCTGTAAATTTCGAAAGCAGCTCCCGTCGTTGAGTTCGACGAACGAGATGCCCTTGGACGCGCGCAGGGTTTTTGCCCAGCCGCATACCGTGAGATTCTTTCCGATGAATTGGTCAGGTGTAGCAAAGAGTTTGGCGATTTCGACGCGTTTCATAAAAATTCACTGCCCTTTCTAAAAGGTATGGGCAGTATTTTACCACATTCAGGCCTTTAATGCAATCCCTTTTGCGGCCAAATCCGCAATAACTGCCTGGGTATGCGCGTCGATTTCTTCGCGAGAGAGGGTCTTTTCCATCGAAGCGTAACTCAGGCGAACGGTGATGCTCTTTGTCTCACCCTCATAAAGGTCGATTACCTTGACACCGGTCAGAGTTGCGCAGGGGTTTTTCGCAAGCACCTGCTCGATCTGCGCATATTTGAATCCGCCGCCGATCACAAAGGTCAGGTCGACGTCGATGCCCGGAAACTTGGACGGTTCGGCGTATTTTAAAATCTGTGCAGGAACCGACGAGAAAATGTCCATATCGATTTCGGCGAATACGACCGCCGCGGTTTTATCCAGTTTTTCGTTCACAGTCGGATGGATCGCCGAGACAAAACCGATCTGTTTTCCGCCGAGGGTGATTGACGCGGTGTTGCGCGGGTGCTGCCAGTCATGCTTAGGCGCAACATTGGCAAAGACCGGTTTTTGGCGTTTCAATTCGCCGCACAGGTCGCCGACCATTGCAAGCAGTTCATAAAACAGCGCTTTTTCGGTTCCCTCGCGGTCATACAAAGCAATGCCCAACGTTCTGCGCTCATTGCAGTAGCCGTTTTCCTTGGTGCCGTCAAATGTGCGTCCGAGTTCAAAAACGCCGAATTTCGGGGTATAGTTGCGGTTTTCATTGACAAAGCACAGCAGCGACGGCGTCATCGCATTGCGCAGCGTGCCGAGTTCCGGCGTCGGGATGTTGAGAATGCGGACGTTTTCCTCAACCGGAATCCCGAGTTTTTTATACTTCTTCCCGTCACACCAGATATATGAATGCACCTCATGCAGCAGATATTTATCGACGAGCAGTGTTTTGGTATTGTTTTCATCGGTCTTTTCAACGGTTTTGGCCACCGGATGCAGCGCGCTCTTGGTCGTGACGGCATTAAAGTTGTCATAGCCGTAGATGCGCGTGATTTCCTCGATGATGTCAGCCGCAATGGTCACGTCCTTGGTCGCACGCCAACTCGGGACATTCACCTTGAAGTTGTTGTCGAAATACTCCGCCTTGAAGCCCAGTGCGCGCAAAGTGGTCAGAATCTGATTGTTTGAAATCTCGATGCCGGTGTAGCGGTCGACGTAGTGTTTATCAAATGTGATCGCAATCGACGGATATTTTTTAACATAGCGGTCAGTGAATTTTGAAATCACTTTCACACCCGGGTCGGTGTCGGCGAGCAGCTTCAAAAGCCGACCGAGCGCAAGCATGGTCAGTTCGGGGTCGAGGGTCTTCTCGTAGCGCATGCTCGAATCGGTCCGCAGCCCCAGCCGCTGGGACGATTTGCGGGTGCTGACCGCGTCGAAATTGGCGGATTCCAGCAGCAGCGAATTTGTGTCGTCGGTGATCTCGGAATCCAGACCGCCCATGACGCCGGCGACCGCGACGGGCTGCCCGTTCGAGCAGATCATCAGGGTGTTTTCGTCGATGTCGCGTTCGATGCCGTCGAGGGTCTTGAACTTGAACGGCGTATCGAAATTTTTCACCTGAACGTTGTTAACCTTTTTCAGATTAAACGCGTGCATCGGCTGGCTGAGTTCGAGCATGACATAGTTGGTCAGGTCGGCTAACAAATTGATAGCCCGCAGCCCGCAGTAAAACAGCCGGATGCGCATGTTGACCGGACTGACCCTGACGCCGATATTCTCAACCTTGACCGAAGAATACCGGTAGCATAAGTCCTTATTGGCAATCTCGACCGGAACTTCGGGCAGGTTTTCATACGGCGTGCCGTCCACGATTTCGGGCTTTTTCAGTTCCCTGCCGGTCAGCGCGGCGAATTCGCGTGCGATGCCGTAATGGCCCCAGAGGTCGGGACGGTTGGTCAGGGATTTATTATCCACTTCGAAAATGATATCGTCCATCTCGTAAATGGCTTTAATATCGGTGCCGAGTGCGCAGTCCTCGAAAATTTCCATCAGACCGGAATGGTCGGCGGAGATGCCGAGTTCGAATTCGGAGCAGCACATACCCTCGGACGGATAACCCGCGATGGTCGCGGTGCCGATCGGGTTGCCGCAGACGCTGCCGCCCGCACAGGCGAACGCCACTTTCATACCCTCGCGGACATTCGGTGCGCCGCAGACACAGTCGACAACTTTATCGCCGCGGTCCACTTTTAAAAGATGCAGCTTTTTGGAGTTAGGGTGCGCCTCGACCGACAGCACCTTGCCGACGACGACGTTTTTGGTGTCGGCGCCTTTTACATAGATGTCCTCAACTTCTGCGGTCGAGAGGGTGAAACGGTGGATGAGCTGTTCGATGTCCAGCCCGTCGAGATTGACAAAATCCCGAATCCAATTCATTGATACCAACATATATTGATCTATCCCTTCATTACTCCAACATATTAATAAATACACCTGAATGATTATATCGGAACGGTCAAGACCGTTCCCTACAGTGTGGTTTATTTCTGCGCGAACTGCGACAGTGCTTTCAGGTTTCCGCTGTTCAAAATCCGGATGTCCTTGATGCCGTAGCGCATCATCGCAAGCCGTGTCAAGCCGAGTCCGAAAGCAAATCCGGTATATTTCTCACTGTCGATCCCGCCGTATTTCAAGACGTTCGGGTGAATCATGCCGCAGGGGCAGAGTTCGACCCAGCCGCTGTTTTTGCAGGTCGGGCAGCCGGTTCCGCCGCAGATCAGGCAGTTGATGTCAAGTTCAAACCCCGGTTCGACGAACGGGAAGAATCCCGGACGCAGCCGCACTTTGACGTCGCGCTTGAAAACCTCGGACAGCATCGTCTTCATAAAGTAGATGAGGTTCGAGATCGAGATGTCGGTGTCGATCATGATGCCTTCCATCTGGAAAAAGGTGTTTTCATGGCTGGCGTCGGTGGCCTCGTTGCGGAAGCACCGGCTCGGGAACACCGCGCGCAGCGGTGCGCCGTATTTGCGCATAATCGTGTTCTGAGCGGCTGAAGTGTGGGTCTTTAAAAGCTGCCCGTTCGAGAGATAAAACGTGTCCTGCATATCGCGTGCGGGATGATGTTTCGGGATATTGAGCGCCTCGAAGCAGTTGTAGTCGTCGGTGACTTCGGCATAGTCCTCAATCGTGAAGCCCATACTCGCAAAAATCTCCTCGACCTCTTTTTGAATCAATGCGATCGGGTGATACGACCCAAGCTCGGCCTGTGCCGGCAGGGTCACGTCGTATTGCTCCGCATTGTCGATCAGTAGTTGCTGTTCAGCTGCGGCGACGTCAACCTGCGCCTTTTCAATGTCGGCTTCGGCCTGTTTTTTCAGCGCGTTGATGCTCTGGCCGAGTTCGCGCTTGGCATCGCCTTTTACGTCCTTGAGATTTTTTAAAAGCTCCGTGATCTGGCCTTTTTTGCCTAAAAACTCCACGCGGATCTGCTCGACTTCCGCCGAATTTTTAGCCGCTTCCAGCCGCTTTTTCAGCTGTTCGGATACTTGTTTGATATTTGCTTCCATCTGATTCACCCCTATAAAATATAAAAGCGCGCTCATCCCAAAATAGGACGAAGCGCGCTCCGCGGTACCACCTAAATTCCCCGAAAATTCGGGGCTCTCATTCCCGGTAACGGCGGAAAGCCGTCGCATCTTACTATCATTTCAGATGCACTGCTCGGGAGTGAACTTCGCCGGTTATATTCGCGAGCGCCTTTCAGCCGCCGAGCGCTCTCTCTGTCGCGTTTTTCACCGGGTACTCTCTCCGTCTGCGCATTTACACCGTTATTATATCATCAAAACGCAAAAAGTCAACAAAAATCCGAATCACATCCTGTATATGGTGTCGGCAAATCGTTCTGCCCCCGGTTTATGGGTGATAAACACCACCGCGTGATCTTTCGACAGCGCTTTGACCGTCTCTAAGATATGCGCCTCGGTTTCTACGTCGAGCGCGGAGGTGATCTCGTCGAGCAGTAGAATCGGCGCGGTTTTGACCAACGCCCTCGCGATGGCGATACGCTGTTTTTGACCGCCCGAGAGATTCCCGCCGTCATCCGTGAGATGGGTCTCATATCCCGATGGCATTCGGGTGATAAAATCATCCGCCCCGGCTGAAATTGCCGCTTTGACCGCATCTTCCGGCGTCGCGTCCGGGTTGCCGAACAGGATGTTTTCCAAGACGCTGCTGCGAAACAATATCGGCTCCTGCGGCACATAAGCGGTTTTTCGCCGAATGGACTCTGTTGAATTTGGATCCGTTCCCGAAAAGATGAGTTCGCCCTTTTGCGGCGAATACAACCCCAATATCAATTTCATCACTGTGCTTTTGCCCGAACCGCTCTCCCCTTTTAAGACCGTCAGTTGGTTTGCGCCGACCGTCATATTAAAATCTTCCAGAACCGGTTTGTCCGTATAAGAAAACGACACCGACTCCAAAGTCACGGGCGCGTGATCGGGCATGAACGAGACATGCGGCAGGGTTTCCTCTTCCGTGGGGGCTTCCAAAAGCGTAAACACCCGCCTGATGCCCGCGACACAGTTCTGCGTCCCCGCCATAAACTCGCCGAATTCCACAAACAACATATCCGTGGTGATTTTCAGTCCCATCAGCGCGACAACCGTCCCCCAGTCGGACCACTTGAAATACACAAACACCGCACCCGCAACCAAAATGGCGATATACGACAGCGCGTTGATTGCCGTCACGGCAACTTTCATGCGGGACGTGATTGCGCCGTTTTCGATCTTCGTCTCTGCTTCTTTCGCCGTGCTGCCCGCGATTTTTTTGGTGAAATGCGATTGGAGTTTTAACAGCCGGATTGACTTGGCTCCTTTGACTAATTCATATGCATCCGAAGCGGAAGCCGCAAGGTTCTTTTGAAGCATCTCGCCGTTTTCCTCCAGCTTTTTATTGAAACGAGAAGCGATTAAAACGGAGAGTGTTCCGAGTACAAACACCACCGTTCCAAACCGCCAGTCCAGCGAGAACATAATCACAACCCCCGCGAGGCCGCCGAGTGAGGTTCGGCAAATTTGAAAGAAATACCAGTCGTATAAATGCGATAGGCTACTAATATCATTGGTCAGTGCGGACAACAATTCCCCTTTGGGCCGTTTGTCCAATTCGACCATCGGCATTCGGATCATTTGCTCAAACAAATCTGTTTTCAAGCGCTGAACCGTTCTTTTCGAAGCTGCCGCGCAGTTGTAACTCGCAATCGGTGCCCAAATCCACCACAGCAAGGAAGCCGAGAGTATCAACAGCACATTTCTCCCGAATATCCCCCAATCCGTGCCACCGAGTGCATCAATCGCCCCGCGAATCCCGGTTGTGTAGAGAATGCTGCCCACAATTTCGACCGCGCAGAAAACAAGGGTACAGACCAAAAATAAAATTTCCTGTCTGCCCATGAGTTTCAACGCGTTCTTTATAATCGGCAGATTGTATTTGCTCTTTATTTTATTCACAGAGTTTCACCTCCGCACATATCAAGGTCAAGCACAACGTCCGCCATCTCGATCAAAGACGCCCTGTGCGCACTGACGAGAATCAGACGGCGTTTACGTTCCCGTTCCAGCGTATCAAGGATGACCCGCTCGGTATCGGCATCCAGCGCAGAAGTCGGTTCGTCGAGCAGCCAAACAGGCGCATCTGAAAGTAATGTCCTCGCCAATGATACCCGCTGCCGCTGACCGCCTGAGAGTTCGCAGCCCCCGTCGCCGACCGAAAGACCGCCGTCTAAGCAATCAATTCCCGCGCCTTTCACAGCCGCCGTAACTTCGTCCTCCGAAGCCCCCTGCCTGCCAAGCAGAACGTTTTGAAAAACCGTATCGGAAAACAAAAAGCTGTTTTGCGACAAAACCCCAATTTCGCCGCTCACCTCGATTGTGCCTTGATCGGGTGTCAGCAACCCCGAGATCAAATCCAACAGCGTCGTTTTCCCGCTTCCGGACTTTCCTTTTACAGCGATAAAGCCGACGCCCTTGTGAGAAAACGAAAGATCGGAAATGACGTTTTTATCCGGTTCATAACCAAAAGACAATTGTTTCATAACAAGCGCGGGTTCGCCGTTGAGCTTTGATTTTATGCGTACTGCCTGCGCACGGGGGAGCGATTCAAGGCGCTTGATTCGATTGATCGACGCAACCGAACGATTCAAGCTGTTCAGCATAAACGGGAAATACACCGACGGCCCGACAATGAAATTGAGCAAATCGAAGATTGCGATGAACGCCCCGAGTGTCATTTCGCCGCGCATGACCAACGCGCCTGCAAACAAAAAGTATAAGATGCGCGGAACACTGGACGTCGATGCGCAGGCGGGTTGTAAAAACGCATCCGGAAGCGCGATTGCCATCTCAGTATCCAATACCATATTGCAGCTTTGCGAGACCTTTTGCCGCAATTGTTTTTCCATCAAAAACGACTTAATCACGGGAATCTGCAATAACGCCTGTTCCGTTACGGACAAGGCCTGCCCGGCTCTGTCGGCACGAACCGGATAAAGTTTTTGCATTTTTTTATTGAGATTCAACGTGAAAAACATCCCGATCGGTGTATAGGCGAATGTCACCGCAAACAGCAGCGGGTTGATGAACAGCAGATATCCCACCGCCGCGAGCAGCATGACCGCCTGCGAAAACAACCCGATTAAATCGCCGCCCAAAAAGTCCGAGACATTTTTGGTGTCGCTGTTGACGGTCGAAAAGGTGTCTCCGGCCTGCAAAACGGTGATTTCTTTATAATCGGCGTCAAGCAGCGCCGCAGCCACATTCCGTTTCATATCCCGTGAAGCGCCTGCGGAAAGTTTCGATATGCTGACGCCGCTGATTCTCGTAACGGCGTAATTCACCGCAATAATCAACAGGAGTAAAACGGCATTTTGAATAACGGCATTTAATTTTCCCGCCTGTGTGCTGTCGATCAGCCATTGGGTCACTTTTGCGTTCAAAATCCCCACGGCAGCCGAGACAAAAGCCAATCCGGAGGCAACAAAATACAGCTTCCGGTGCGGTTTGATCAATGACGCTATGTACTGGATTGCGTGAATATAGAAGTGTTCCTTGTTTTTATTTTTAGGCATAAAAATACCTTCCTTTCTGCAATCGGACAAAACGTTTCAAAAGAAACGCTTGCCTGACACCTCGGAATACACAATATGGCCCTGCTTTTACACAGGACGGAACGGACGTTCAGCCCGCTATCTTGCGCGTATTCTGTTGGTGCCGCAGCGGAAGGTATTGAACATTTTAGCAGATTCTCCCTTAATGGATTGAGAGAATTATATTACATGATGGGTAAATTTGCAAGCCCCGTTTACGCAAACGCGCTTGCGGGGGCGGTGGCCAAAGCCGACTCGATGGCGTTGGAAATCAGGCGGTGACCCTCCTCGTTGGGATGGATGCCGTCCTCGCACAGCAGCCGTTCGTAATTCTTCTCCAGCAAAAAGACACTGCGAATATCGATGAACAGCACGTCCAGTTTTTTGGCGAGGTTGGCGACCTGAAGATTGTACATCTCGTGCCAGCGGTAGATGTATTCCTCACTGCCGCCCAGCCATTTCAGGATATTTTCTTTGCTGACACCGCGGCTGATCCAAGAAAAGTACTTTTTGGCGTCCAGCGGGGGCAGCGACAGCACCACCGGCTTGCTGCCGAGGGCCTTGACTGTTTCGATGATGTTCGTATACCCCGCGATGAACCGATCCATCGGGGTATTGGGCAGGTGTTCGTCATCCGGTGCCTCTGCGATCTTTTTCCACTCAAAGTCGGAATCGTTGCCGCCGATTTCAAGCACGCAGAATTCGGTTTTTGCGATCTTCTCGGCGTTCTTTTCGACAATTCGTTCCGCAGCCTCGACCGTACAGCCGAATTTGGCAAAGTTTTCGACCTCAATGCCCGTCTCTGCACCGATGATGTTGGCAAAACAGTTCTTTAAAAAGACATATTTCCCGCGCACCGCGTCGAAAATCACGCCTCGGGCGACCGAGTCGCCCACCAAAGAGACCTTTTTCAGAATTTGATTCATATACAAAAACCTCCCCTCGGAAAGTCAAATTGAGTTATTCACATAAAACGGTGATCTCGTCGTTTTCAACGTCTAATTTGATAAACACCGGCATATGCGCGCTCTCGTGCATCACCGCGTCGCCGATCTTATCTTCGACCTGCTTGCGGAGATTTTTACGCAGTTCACGCGCACCGAATTTGCTGTTTGCCGATATGCGCGCCAGTTTCTCGCTGACCGCTTTCGTCCACTCAAACTCGGTGCCCTGTGCCGCAAGGCCCTTTTTAATGTCGGACAGCATCAGATCGGCGATCTTGACCAATGTCTCTTCGGACAACGGTGAGAATACAATCACCTCATCCACACGGCCCAAAAATTCGGGTCGCAGGAATTCGGAAAGCGCTTTCTGCACCTTTTCGGCCGCCAGCTGATTCGTTGTCTTGGCAAATCCCATGCCGCTTCCCATCGTATCGGAACCTGCGTTGGTCGTCATGACGATGACGGTATTGGAGAAATCGACGTTTCGCCCCTGCGCGTCGGTGATTCGGCCGTCGTCGAGAATTTGCAAAAGGATGTGCATGATGTCAGGGTGCGCTTTTTCGATCTCGTCGAACAGCACGACACTGTAGGGCTTTCTGCGTACTTTTTCGGTCAGCTGCCCGGCTTCGTCGTAGCCGACATAGCCCGGAGGCGAGCCGACCAGACGCGAGACCGCGTGCTTTTCCATATACTCCGACATATCAATGCGGATCATGTTATCGGGTGTGTCGAACAGCGCCGCCGACAGCACCTTGACCAGTTCGGTCTTGCCGACGCCGGTCGGACCCGCGAAGATGAAGGAGACCGGACGATTTTTCTCATACAGGCGGATGCGGCCTCTGCGCATGGCTCTGGACAATGCCTCGACGGCCTCGTCCTGTCCGATGACCCGTTCTTTCAGACGGGCTTCCAAGCCGGAGAGTTTTTGAATATCGCTCTCTTCGATTTTCCCCGCATCAATGCCGGTCCAAAGTTCGATAACTTTTGTCAGGTCGGCAAGCGTCACCTTAGCTTGTTCGGCCTGTGTCTTTAAGCCGTCTACCGTCGCCGTTGTCTGCAGTAACTGTGACTGCAGGCGCGCCGTCTTTTCGTAACGTGTCATGTCCTCTTGGGTTTCGCCCTCGGCCGGCTGCTCGTTTTTCAATTCGGCCAATTGTTTTTCAAGGTCAGCCTGCTGCTTGACAGCGGCGCGGTATTGCTGCAGAACGGGGTCGCGCAGAGATGCGCAAGCGGCGGCCTCATCGAGCAAATCGATGGCCTTGTCCGGCAGAAACCGGTCGTTGATATAGCGCTCAGACAGTTCGACGGCGGTGCGGATCAGGGATTCGTCCACCGTGACGCCGTGGTATTTTTCGTAATAACCTTTCAGTCCCGACAGCACATGCACCGTCTCGTCGACCGACGGCTCGTCGATCACGACCGGCTGGAAACGGCGTTCGAGCGCCGCGTCTTTTTCGATGTGCTTGCGGTATTCCTTGAATGTAGTTGCCCCGATCACTTGAATCTCGCCGCGCGACAGTGCCGGCTTCATCAGGTTTGCGGCGTTCATCGCGCCGTCGGCGGTGTCGCCCGCGCCCGCGAGATTATGCACCTCGTCAATGAAGAGGATGATGTTGCCGTCGGCTTTGACCTCGTCGAGCAGTGCTTTTACCCGCGCCTCAAATTGGCCGCGGAACTGCGTTCCGGCCACCAAAGCGGTCAGATCAAGCAAATACACGTCTTTTTCTTTCAGCACAAAAGGCACATCGCCTTCGACGATGCGCTGCGCAAGCCCCTCGACAATCGCAGTCTTGCCCACGCCGGGTTCGCCGATCAAACAGGGATTGTTCTTCGTACGGCGGGACAAAATCTGAATCATACGCCCGATTTCACGGTCGCGACCGATAATATTATCGAAGCCGCCGTCTTTGGCCTGCTTGGTAAAATTCGTGCAGTAAGTATTCAAGAACTTGCGTTTGGCAGCCGGATCCTGTGGTGCGGCTTTGGGCTGACCTTTTGCAGCACCGGTTTTGGGGTCGGGTTGTTTGCCCGGCTCCAAGCCCTTGTTATTGTTCATCATTCCGCGTAAAAAAGCGGGGAATGTCGCAGAACCGCCGGCGGAGGCGCCGTCCGCCGACTCCTCTTCCTGCGGACCCATCATTTCGCCCAGCTGCTCCGACATCTCCTCGAGATCGTCGTCGGAAATTCCCATTTTGTTGATAATATCGTTGACCTGCGGGATGCCGAGTTCTTTGGCGCAAACCAAACAAAGCCCCTCGTTGGTCTTTTTCTCGCCCTCGATTTTACTGATAAAAACGACGGCGGGTCTCTTCTTACATCTGCTGCAAAGCATGGATTAATCCTTTCATCAATAGGTTTCTTCCGCTATTTCCTTCAAGTCTCTGCCGGTCAGCGAGGATTTTGCGAATACGCCGACCAATACCTCCGCATAGCCCCACATCGAGAAGGCCAGCATCGCCAGCAGCAGAGCGGATATTGCAAGTATCGCGGTTTTCGGCAGCCCCGGGAAGAAAGTGAACGCCGCCACCGCGCAATATATCAAAAACGTCGTGACCTTGCCCCACCATTTGGAGGTCACCACGAAGCCCTTTTTCAAAACACCGTATCCCACCGCCAGCATCAGCAGCTCTTTATAGACGATAAAGCAAAACAGCGGCAGAAGATATTTGAATTTAAAATACAGACAGACAAATACGGCCACCTGTGTCAGCTTGTCGGCCAGCGGATCCAACACCTTGCCCAGTTCGCTGATCTGATTATACTTGCGAGCGATTGCTCCGTCAAACAAATCGGTCAGGCCGGAGACGACCAATACGATGCCCGCAATCAACGCACCGCTTTTATAGTCCGAAAAATAGAGCCACGCATAGATCGGGATTAAAACCATTCTGAATAGAGACAGTATGTTTGGTATGGTCAATGCAGGTTCCCCTTTCAGCCCGCGCTGGATAATGTGCCGGACTCCAAGCTGTCTTCGCTGAAATCAAAGTCCTCTTCGCTGAAGTCGAAATCCTCTTCGCTAAAATCGAAATCGTCCTCATTGAAAGAATCGTCTTCGTTGCCGGAATCCCCGACTGTGACGGCGTCGTCGCTGCTGCCGTCACCGTAAATCAGCTTTGTAGCAGTGCGGCAGGCCAACGAATTGTCGATCGCACGGACATAATTGTCGTTTGTGATAAGCGGCGAGACGCTGACCACACCGACGACAAGCACCGCCGAGACAATCAATCCTCCCGCAATACCGAGTATCCCGCCCAGCAGCTTGTTGATACCGCTGACAACCGGTATCTTATCTATTATACCGCTTAACAGCTTTGCAAACAACATCAAAATTAACCGTACCAATAAAAACAATATCACAAACACCAGGCAGCTGACCAACTTAACTGCGATTTTTCGCGCGGCCTGTTTGGCAGTCGCAAGAATGTCCTGCGTGAACCCATCCATCGTCTCTGTAATGATGTCGGTCGCAGAGGTGACTTCGGTTGTGGTTACAGACGATATTTTAGACGACGTCTTTGAGGAGGTTGTTGAGGCTTTTGAGGTTGTGGAAGTGCTGCTCTTTGAACCGGATGAGGAAGACGTCGATTTTGATGAGGATTTTGAGGATGCTTTAGACGAGGCGGCTTTTGCCGCTACAGCGGCAGCCGAAGCTGCTTCCGCGTTCTTTTTCTGAACGTTTAAAATCGGATTTTTCACATCGATTTTCATCTCCAGCATACTGAGGGCAGCAGGGATTTTGGTACTGCTGCTCACACCCGCAGCTGCGAGAATCGGTGTGACGTCAATCTTTGTGCCGTACTTTTTATTATACGCACTCACGCAGGACGAAATCGTTTTATTGGCACATACCGATGAACACAGGAAATTGACCAACTTCTGCATCTCACTCGCATCCATACTTGCCACAAGATCCGGATCAAGGTTTGAGATCATCCCCTCGATATTGTTCAGTTTCGAAATATCAATCGACGAAGCGACAACTCTGGGGGCGATAAACAAATTTGTTCCGCCCAAAAACAGCATCCGGCTGGTCTCGGAACCGGCTTCAACAGAAGTTGCGGTTTCGAGTTCCTCCTCTGTGCCAAGATCAAAGCCCAATGCTGCCGACAATTTCTCCTCGAGATAATTGTCATATACCTTTTCGGAAATCGGTGCCGCAAACGTATATGCAATGATAAATGCCAGTACCAGACTGACAAGTCCGACCAGCGTTTTGACAAATCCGCGTTTGAACCCGATGATCACACTGATAATCACGATCAGTACAATGACAAGGTCTACAACTGACATTTTCTCACCTCTCTATGGAAAATCACAGATAAATTGTACCGGCGCGGTGAGTTTCTCAACTTCTCCCGTATATAGCATTTTATACCATGGTACGTAATTTTGCAAGTGTCAAGCGACGTTCATATCCGACAATAAAATGCGTGAAATCTTGTCTTTCCCGACTAAAACGACAAATTTATCGCCCAAAGCAGTACTGTATGTATCCAGGGAACATTCTGCCGTTCCGGCGCTCTTCCCACTCTCATCCAACAGTAAAACCTGTCCGCCGGCCAGATAAACCGCTTTTCCGTCCCGAACCGACAGTCCCTTGGCCTGTCCCGAAATCTGTGCCGACCACAATTCTCCCTGTTCACCGCAAACTTTAAGCGTACAGCCGATGCCCTCCGAATCGTCGAGCAACAGTCCGACGGTACCGTCGTTTGAAGTCGCATAAGCGGCAAGGCCATCGAAGTCAACCCGCCAGGAAAGCTCATATTTGGTGTTATAACGAACGGCGGCACGATCAAAGACGATTACCAGGTCGCCGTCTTCGCAGTATTGCATATCTAATGCGAGCAGTCCGGCAAAAGTCTGGGTGTACACCGGATCCTGCAGGCCGGTATCATAGACGGATAATTGACTGCAAAGCTGCCCGTCGATTGTCTCAAGAACAATCACCGCGCAATATTTTGCGGAGCTGTTCAGAGCAATCCGCGTCAGGTTCGGCGTTTGAAAAAACTGTGAAAACAACTCCGTGTGGGTATTCGAATAAATCGTCAGTTTGGACGAGTACTCACTGGGTGCGGTCAAAAGCGCATAACTGCCGTTTTTGGCGACCGCCATGCGCAGAATTTGTTCGGCGTTTTCGTATTCAAACACCCTGCCCTCGGTGTTGAAATATTGGAACTTCGTACCGCCCTTTTCATAGACCAGCGCAGCTTTGTCGCCGATAACCGCGGTCGTCGAGGCCAGCGCGTATTGATAATAGGTCGTACTGTCGGAGCGCAGCAAATAACAGCCCGAGTCAGCTGCAAGAATACCGCCGCTGCCGAATCCGGAGATACCTGCAACCTCTTTACCTGCGATATCTACAGGATACTCCGTTACCACACCCGCGCCGCTCTTAGCCGCCTGAACGCGCTGCAAAATCGCCACCGGTGAAAGCCACTCCCAGTTGCAGGCGATAAAGACAATCACCAAAGCGGTGACAAACAAGATCAGCCAGCGTTTCGCCCTGATCTTTCTGCGTTTTTTACTGTCGCGTACCTGTCTACCCTCATTCTCCGCCATGGTCTCCGGCTCCTTTTTCATGCGAAATCGTATCATAAAAAACTCTGTCTAAATAAAGCCCGTGCGGCGGGAGCGTCTTGCCCGCGCGTTCCCGGTCGCCCGAGGCGATAATATCGGGAATCGAATCGGCTTCGAGTTTGCCCGCCGAGACATACAGCAACGTGCCCGCCATGATTCGCACCATATTATATAAAAACCCGTTTCCGGCCACGTAATACCGTACGATGTCGCCGTCGCGAACCACGTCGGAGCGAAAAATCGTGCGGTCGCTGGTCACATTCTGCGCACCCGAGGCGCAAAAGGCCGAAAAATCATGGTGTCCGAGGAAATGTTTTGCCGCCTTATCCATCAGTTTATCGTCCATCGGATATTCGTAGTGCAGCGCGTAGCGGTCTAAAAACGGATTGCGGCTGACGGTGTTGCTGAACTGGTAGATATACTGCTTCGCCACCGCCGAAAACTGTGCCGAAAAATCGAGAGCGACCTCTTTAACCTCGAGCACCGCGATATCGTCGGGCAGCGTGATGTGCAATGCACGAAACAGCCCATTTTCGGGGATATTGCTCTCAGTCTTGAAGTTATACACATAATTGTTGGCATGTACGCCCGAATCGGTTCTGCCGCAGCCGGTCACTTTATGACGGGTCTTCAGTATCTTTTTTAATGAGTCCTGTACCGCCTGTTGAACCGTATAACTGTTTTTCTGAATCTGCCAGCCGCCGTAATTACCGCCGTCAAAGGCGATGGTGACTTTAAAATTTTTCATGCTCATCTCGTTATGATCGGCGGCAGAATCGCATTCAGCCAGATCACGCCCGTAGTGACCGCCGCCGTAATCAACACGGCAAAACCGTCGCGCGGGGCGGCTTTCATCTGCTTTAAACGCGTACGGCCTTTTCCTCCGGTATAGCAGCGGCACTCCATCGCGAGCGCAAGTTCGTCGGCCCGTTTGAACGCCGAGACAAACAGCGGCACCAAAATCGGAATCAATGCTTTCGCCCGTTTGAGCGGACCGCCGCTCTCCAAGTCTGCACCGCGCGCTTTTTGGGCGTTCATAATCTTTTCGGTCTCATCGATCAAAGTCGGAATAAAGCGTAAAGCAATCGTCATCATCATGGCGATGTCGTGCACCGGTACCTTGATCCACGAAAGCGGCTTCATCAACCGTTCGAGCGCATCGGTCAGTACAATCGGAGAAGTCGTAAACGTGAGCAAAGAACCGCCCAGCAGCATAAAGATGATGCGCAAAGCCATCATCGCACTGAGCAAAAGCCCCTCTTTGGTGATTTTCAACACCCAAAACTGCCACAAGATCTGCCCGTCGACATAAAACATATTTAAAATTACCGTAAAGAGAATGAACGGCAGCAGCGGCTTAAAACTGCGGATCAGCATTTTTGCCGGAATGCGCGAAGCCGCCGAAGCGCCGACCAGCAACACCGCCACCAATCCGATCGAAGCGAAATTTTTCGACACGAAAACCAATACCGTGAAAGCGATAATCAATACGGTTTTAAAGCGCGCGTCGAGTTTGTGGATGAACGACTGCCCGGGGACGAATTGGCCGAGGGTGATATCTCTAAGCAC
The DNA here is from genome assembly GCA_035380125.1 of Oscillospiraceae bacterium. Taxonomy (NCBI): domain Bacteria; kingdom Bacillati; phylum Bacillota; class Clostridia; order Eubacteriales; family Oscillospiraceae; species Oscillospiraceae bacterium. The sequence continues at coordinate 8,337 of DAOSWV010000004.1, read as the reverse complement.
GGCAATCACCACCGATCAAGCGCAAAACCTCGTCGCGGGCAGCATCAAGCGTATAGGCGGAACAATCCGCGTCATAGCCCATCTCGCGCAGTTTTAACAGCACTTTTGTGATTTCGGGGATGTCGAGGCCGGTGTCGCGCAGTAAATCGGCGCGGGCAAACACGGCTTTGGTGCTGTCGTGTAAAAGCACTTTGCCCTTTTCGAGCACCAGCACCTTTTCGCAGTATTTTGCGATCTCCTCCATCGAATGGCTGACTAACACCACCGTCGAACCGGTCTGTTCGCGGTAGTTTTTGATTTGTCCGAGAATCTTTTCTCTGCCGCCGGGGTCGAGACCGGCCGCGGGTTCGTCCAAAATCAACACTTTCGGCTCCATCGCGATCACGCCGGCAATCGCCGCGCGGCGTTTTTGACCGCCGGATAACTCAAACGGCGAGCGCTCGAGCAGTTCTTCCCGCAGGCCGCAGAACTGCGCCGCTCTGCGCACTCTCCGGTCGATTTCGTCGGGTTTGAGCCCCATATTTTTCGGGCCGAACGCGATGTCTTTATAGACGGTTTCCTCAAACAGCTGATATTCGGGATATTGAAAGACCATGCCGACCGAAAACCGCAGTTCGTGCAGGTTGTAGCCCTTGGCCTGGATGTTTTCGCCGTTAAAATCGATCTCGCCGCTTGTCGGCTTCAAAAGGCCGTTCAACATCTGCATCAGCGTCGATTTTCCGCTGCCGGTGTGTCCGATCACGCCCAGAAACTCGCCTTTTTCCACGTCAAAGCTGACCCCGTCGAGTGCCGTTTGCGCAAACGGCGTCCCGGGGCTGTAGACATGCCTGAGGTCTTTGACGCTGATTATCGGCATTTTTGGCCTCCAATGAGGGATGCGATTTCCTCGGCGCATTCGGTCGCATTCAATACCGTTTTTTGAATCGGCAGGCCGGACTTTTTCAGTTCTTCCGCGAGCTTTGCCGACGGCGGGATATCGAGACCCAGCCCGCGCAAAAATTCGACTTCGGCAAACAGCGTTCTCGGCGGACAGTCGCGCACCAAAACGCCTCTGTCCATCACCAAAACCCGGTTGGCTTTGGCGGCTTCATCCATATAATGCGTCACGAACACCACCGTGATGCCCGAGGCATTGAGACGCTTAATCGTCGTCATAACCTCTTTACGGCCTTTCGGGTCAAGCATAGCGGTCGGCTCGTCGAGAATCAAAATTTTCGGCTGCATCGCCAAAATTCCCGCGATGGCCACCCGCTGTTTCTGACCTCCGGAGAGCTTATAAGGTGGCCTGTCGGCGAATTCGCGCATGCCGACTTCGTCAAGCGCGGTATCCACCCGCTTGCGGATTTCAGGAGGCGGCACGCCGAGGTTTTCAGGCGCAAAAGCGGTATCTTCCTCGACGCTTGTCGCCACGATCTGATTGTCGGGGTTTTGAAACACCATACCCGCATTTTTGCGGATGTCGTTGGTCAGCGCCTCGTCGGCGGTGTCCATGCCGAACACAGTCACTTTACCGCATGCGGGAATTAAAATAGCATTAATGAGTTTTGCAAGCGTCGACTTGCCGCTGCCGTTGTGTCCCAAAACCGCGACAAATTCCCCCTCGCAGATGGTCAGCGAGAGGTCGCGGATTACCGGTTCGTTCGGGTCATATTCAAAATCGACGTGGTCAAATACAATTGCTTCGTTCATTTTGCCGTCCAAATTGCCGTGCCCCCGCAGGGCAGAATCAATCCCGCACTCTGCACGGGCAGTCCGATCTCGTCGGCGGAAACGTTCCCGCCGCGCTTTTTCTCAATCTCCACACCGAGCAGATAGGCCACCGCGGATGGGGCAAGCCCGGTCGTATAGGAGTTTATCATAACAAATTCCGCGTCGTCTGCCAAGAGGTTTGCGCAAGCGGCGACAAATTCATGAATTTTCGACTCCAACTGCCAGACCTCGCCGTTCGGACCGCGTCCGTAGGACGGCGGGTCCATGATGATGCCCCGATATTTGTTTCCGCGCCGGATTTCACGTTCAATAAACTTGAAACAATCGTCTACAAGCCAGCGGCATTTGGCGTTTGCAAGCCCCGAAATTTCGGCGTTTTCCCTGCCCCAGGCCACCATGCCTTTGGACGCGTCGACATGCACAACTTCCGCACCCTCGGCTAGGCACGCCAGCGTCGCTCCGCCGGTGTAGGCGAATAAATTCAATACCGGAAACGGCTTGTCCGCTTTGGCGATGATCTTTCGGGTCAAATCCCAGTTGACCGCCTGTTCGGGGAAAACCCCCGTATGCTTAAAGCCCATCGGCTTGAGATTGAATTTTAAGTCCTTATAGCGCATCTGCCACACGTCGGGAACTTTTTGGCGCATCTCCCACGCGCCGCCGCCGGTATTGGAGCGCACGTAGCGCGCCGCCGCCGTTTTCCAGCGCGGATCGGTTTTCGGCGTGTTCCAAAGCACCTGCGGATCGGGGCGAATTAAAATAACCCCGTTCCAGTCCTCGAGGCGTTCACCACCCGACGCGTCGAGCAGTTTGTATTCGGTGTGTCCGTTTGCAACTCTCATAATAACGTTTGTTGGCCGGGCATTTGAATGCCGAGATGGCGGCATGCCGACGGTGTGATGCATCTGCCGCGCGGGGTGCGCGACAAAAATCCGATCTGCATCAGGTACGGTTCGTAGACGTCTTCAAGCGTGATCGCTTCTTCGCCGACCGCCGCTGCCAGCGTCTCCAACCCGACCGGGCCGCCGCCGTAGGAGGTGACGATCATCTTTAACATTCTGCGGTCGATGGCATCGAGGCCGAGTTCGTCGATCTCAAGCCGTGAAAGCGCCATGTCCGCGAGTTTTTTGTCGATCACACCCTCACCCGCCACTTCCGCAAAATCGCGCAGGCGCTTTAACAGGCGGTTTGCGATACGCGGCGTACCCCTGCTTCTTCCGGCGATCTCAACGGCTCCGCTGCGGTCGCAGGGAATGCCCAAAATCCCGGCGCTGCGGGTGACGATTGCGCAGAGTTCGTCTTTCGTGTAGAGTTCAAGGCGCAGGTTGATGCCGAAACGGTCGCGCAGCGGCGAAGTCAGCTGACCCGCCCGGGTCGTCGCGCCGATCAATGTGAATTTTTGCAGATCGACCCGGATAGAACGCGCCGCCGGTCCTTTGCCGATGATGATATCAAGCCCGTAGTCCTCCATTGCGGGGTATAAAACCTCCTCGACGCTGCGGGACAGACGGTGGATCTCGTCTATAAACAGCACGTCGCCCGCCGCAAGATTGGTCAGCAGTGCCGCCAGATCGCCGGGCCGCTCAATCGCGGGACCCGAGGTCACGCGGATGTTGACCCCTAATTCGTTGGCGATAATGCAGGCCAGTGTCGTCTTGCCGAGACCCGGAGGGCCGTATAACAAGCAGTGATCAAGCGGTTCACCGCGCTTGCGGGCGGCCTCGATAAAGACCGCGAGGTTTTCTTTTGCGGTGGTCTGGCCGATGTATTCCAAAAGCGACTTGGGGCGCAATTTGTTGTCGTTGTCGACTTCCTCGCCTTGACTCACCGGACTGACGAACCGGTCTTCATATTCACTTTCAAAATGGTCATTGAAGGGCATGGATTAATACCTCCCGGAGAGTTCTTTCAGGCCGTGCCGGATCATGTCCTCAACCGACATCGACCGATCGAGTTTAGCCACGGCCGCCGCTGCGTCGGTTCTGCCGTAACCGAGCGACACCAACGCCGCGATGGCTTCTTCCATGGCGTTTCCTGTCTCGGCGGTGATGGCCTCAATCAAATCCGCGTTTCCGCCGCCGACCCCGCCGACCTTGTCTTTGAGTTCCAATACGATGCGTTGGGCGGCTTTCGGGCCGATGCCCTGCGCTTTCTGCAGACGTTTGTAATCGCCCGCCGCGACGCACAGTGCGAACTTATCACTGTCGAGTTCGGATAAAACCGCCAGAGCCGATTTAGCCCCGACGCCCGAAACACCGATCAGCAGTTTGAAGCAGTCCAGTTCTGCCTGATCGGCAAAGCCGTACAATTCCAACGCGTCTTCTTTTACACACAAATAGGTAAACAAAAAGGCGTTTTCATCGATCTTGGGCAGCTTTTTAGCGGTACTGAGAGAACAATGGCATAAAAACCCCACGCCGCCGCAGTCGATGACAGCGCTTGCAGTGTCTTTATGAATCAGGGTTCCGTTGAGGCTGTAAAACATCTGTTTTGACCCCCAGTAGTTACTTATGGTTGCGATAAATGGCGGCGATGGCAGACCCGGACGAATGGGCGTGACAGACGGCCAGTGCCAGCGCATCGGCAGCGTCGTCGGGCTTTGCGACTTTCTCCATCCCGAGGATCACCCGCGTCATCTCCATGACCTGCGCTTTTTCGGCTTTTCCGTAGCCGGTGACCGACGATTTGACTTGTAACGGCGTATATTCAAACAGCGGCGTTCCGCTTTTTTGAAGCGCCAGTAAAACAATGCCTCTGGCCTGCGCCACGGCGATTCCTGTCTTGGAATTGTTGGTAAAAAAGAGCTCCTCGACAGCGGCGCAGTCGGGCTGATATTTTTCGATCAGCGCCGTTAGTTCGTCGTAGATCATCTCCAGCCGACGCGGCATTGGAATACCCGGCTGCGTCAGGACCGCACCGTAGCCGACCAAGCAAAATTTCGGATTGCAGTAGTCCACGATACCGGTGCCGACGGTCGCATAGCCCGGATCGATGCCCAAAATTCTCATTTTGCGTATTGCTGTTCGGCCTTATCGATTTCGGTCATCACCGTTTCGACGATTTTCTGAACCGTGCCTTCCTCAAAGGGATTGGAAAGTCCGGCCAGTTTCAACAGTTCGAAATAGCCCTTGCTGCCGCCGGCTTTGCACAAATTGAGATAGCCCTCCCAGGCGGCTTTGCGGTCAACAAGCATCTTTTGATAAAACTCAAACGCGCCCATCGCAGCCAGCGAATAGTCGATATAATAAAACGGATAGAGGAAGATGTGCTGCTTCTGCATCCAGAAACCGCCCTCTTCGAGGAAATCAAACCCGTCGTAATCGCGCCACGGCAGATACTTTTGCTCGAGTTCGTGCCAGATTTTACGGCGGCTCCCGGCATCGGTCTTTTCGGCTTCGAAGACCTTATGCTGGAATTCGTCGACGCAGACGATGTACGGAATTACCAATAACGCCTGTGTGAGATGGGCAAACCGGTATTTGTCGGCGTTCTCGCCGAAGAAGCTCTCCATCCACGGATAAGTGAAGTGCTCCATCGACATCGAGTGAATCTCGTTAATCTCGCTCGTCGAGATGTAGTAAGCCGGAATCGGCTGGCGGCGCGAGGCGAGATATCCCTCGAATGCGTGTCCGGCCTCGTGGGTCAGCACGTCGACGTCCGCCGAGGTACCGTTGAAATTCGAGAAGATGAAAGGCGCTTTATATTTCGAAAGCGACGTGCAGTAACCGCCCAAGTGCTTACCGGGCCGGGTTTCGAGGTCAAACAGCTCATATTCGGCCATAAAGTCGAAGAACTCTCCGCTCTCGGGACTGAGTTCGCGGTACATCTGCTGTGCTTTTCCGACCAGTTCCTTGACACTGCCGACCGGGTTCGGGTTGCCGTCGGGGAAGAAAAAGGTCTCGTCGTAATATTTCAGTTTGTCCACGCCGATGCGTTCCGCTTGCTTTTTGCGCAGTTGTTCGCAGGCCGGTACGAGGTATTTAACCACCTGCTCACGGAATTTTGCCACGTCGTCGCGGGTATAGTCCACCCGGTGCTTGCCGAGATAGGCCATCTCGATATAGTCGTTCAGCTTAAGCTTTTTGGCCATCTTTTTGCGCAGTTTCACCAGTTTATCGTAAATCTTGTCCAATTTCGGAGCGGTTTCTTTGTATAAATTGCCCCAGGCCAAAAACGCCTCTCTGCGCTCTTCTCGGTCTGCTGCCTCCATGTGCTTTAAAAGTCCGTAGAAATTGCATTTTTCACCGCGAAAATCGACGCTGCACGCCGCCGCGGTCTTTTTATAGTCGTCGCATAAAAAATTCTCGCGCATCATGTTCAGCATGATCTTTTTGTCCGCGAGTTTCAAATCGATCTCGGGAATGGCGAACATATGCGCGCCGAATTCTTTTTCGAAATCCGCGCGGAATTTCGTGCCGACCAGCGCGGTCAGCATCTTTTTCTCCAGCGGAATCAACGTAGGCGCGGCCCGGTTGAGAAATTTCATCTCACCGTCATAAAATTCGTCGGCCATGTTCATCGTGTTGCGCACACTGGCGATGACGAACATCGTGGACAATTCGGCGTCGAGTTCGCCGATTTTCATATAGGCGGATTTTGCGGCTTCGTAATCGGCAGCCGCTTTAAAATCTTTCAGTAACGCGGCATAGTTTTTCTTGGTCTCCTTGATCGAAGGACGCTTGTATTCCAGCTCGCTGAACTTTTGCATCGACGCCACTCGCCTTTCCGAATATATTTTAATAATTATACCATATTTCACCCGTTATGTAAAGGCGGACAGTGTCCGCTCACATACGCGTTAAAGCTTCTGCAATTCCATAATTTGATAGCGCGCGCTTCCTACCTCGGTTATATTTCGTGTAGGGAACGGTCTTGACCGTTCCGGCGGGCAGTGCCCGCTGACAACAAACGCGCCGGTATGATGCCGGTTACAAACGCGAAGCGAAATCTGCTGATTTTCTAACTTCGTAGCCGCGTTGCCGTCCTCGCTGCTATTTGGCAACATCAATCGCTTGGACGATGTTATGAAAAATCACTGGTGTAGATAAATGTTCCCGGGGCGTTATTTCTAACGCCCCGGGAATCGGAACGGTCAAGACCGTTCCCTACAATTTGAACAATTCATTCTTAATTTAGTCATGCAGATGGAATGCCGTTTTGAGATCGTCGATCTCTTTTTCGGTGATATGGACGATTTTGCCGATCTCCTTGGAGCCGATGATTGAAGCCGCGGTGGCTTCGGCGACCTCAAGTCGGTCAAAGGCCTGCAGAAGCGTTCCGCCGGTCACAACAACACTGTCGTTTTGGAAAATCAATGCCGGTACGCGGTTGCTAAATTTCTTCGAGGCCTCTTCAGGCATGCCGAAAATGCTCTCATAAGGTTCCTTGGTAATCTCGCGCAGCAAAATGTAACTCTCGGGAATCGTACGCGGGTCGAATTTTGCGTCTGTCACGGCGAAAGCCATCACATGCATCGGATGAGCCAGCAGGACGGCGTTGATATCCGGGTTATTGTGATAGATCATTTCATGGAATCTGACCGCTCTGGACGGGATTTTTCCCTGCTCCTTCATGCCGTTCTTGATACGTACAAGGTCTTCTTCCTGCAGATATGCCCGGTCACGTCCGAACGGCGTGATAATGAACGAACCGTCCGAGAGCCGCACCGAATAGGTGCCGTGTGTGGCATTGAATAAGCCCTGTTGATAAGAGCGGTGAATCAGCGTAATCATATCCCGGCGCGCAGCTTGTTCCTCGGGGGAATGGCTGTGCGGAATAAAATCATCCATGACTCTGTGATAATCGGTATCGGTAATTGCGATATCCTCGGGTGTGAGCGACTGGGGCTTGCCGACCTTATTGGCCAAAATCTCAAGATTTGCACTGTATTCCAGCGTTTCGAATTTCATAAACGCCGCGAACAGATCCTCTGCGCCGATGCAGACGCCGTGATTTTCCAGCAGCACAATGTCAGTGCCGTCCACGAATTCTTTTGCGATGTTCTCGCCCAGTTCACTGCTGCCCGGCAGTGCGTATTTTGCCATTGCAATCCTACCGCAGGCCTTGCTGACTGACGGAATCAGATACATATCCGGCAATTTGCGTGCGATCGAAAAAGCGACCAGCGCCGGAGGATGTGCGTGCAGTACCGCGTTGAGGTCGGGACGTTTTTTATAAACGGATGTGTGAAAAGGCAGTTCGGACGACGGCTTATGAGGACCGATGCAGGTGCCGTCCGGTTTGACACAGATGATATCGGCACGGGTCAGTGTACCCTTGTCGATACCGGCGGGCGTGATCCAGATGTCGTTGTTTTCATCGCGAATCGACAGGTTGCCGCCCGAAGTCGTCGTCAGGCCGCGTTCATAAATGCGGCTCATGAACATCACAAGCTGATCCGCCGGATGCATATATTCAATCTTCATAAAAAAACACTCCTTTACCAAAAAGACAACCGGAAGATAAACTCTTCCTACTCTTTATTATACCGCTGAACCGCTCTTTTTACAATCGTAAGAAGTGACGAAATATCTCCCGTGACCATGTTGAAATATGGCTATTTTTTATTATCACACCCTTGAATTTTAACCGTTCGCGCTGAAAATTCGACCTCTCGTGAAGCATTTT